>SCVQ01000097.1 GCA_004296865.1 Nitrospirota bacterium | reverse complement strand
GGTGATTCGGCTGCGCTTCGGGATCGGGCAGGACGAGCCCTGTACGCTGGAACAAGTCGGGCAAAGCCTGTCGGTCACCCGCGAGCGGATTCATGGTTGTCATGGTCTCTCCTCCTTTTGGCCTCAAGCCAGCCTGCTGCGCTCTCGCAAGAAGTCCCCGCCACGGCCGTCACAGCAGGTTTGGCCAGTGCATGCAAGGGTCCCGACGCAGCCGGTCGCGCATTTCCGTGACGGCATCACATCAGCCGACTACGCCAACAAGTGGGGTTCCGATAAAATCTTGTTGTCACGGGGTGGGACCGGCCCGCAGGGGCCTTCGATCTGCTCCACCAACGCTTGGGCAATCGCCCGTAACCACGATCGCCGATGGTTCAGCGGTTGGCCGCACATGAGGCATAGGCCTGTGCCGCTTTCCAGCTCGCAGCCGCACCGCAGACAACCCTTGAATCGCCAGAGGTACATCATTTGGCTTCCCTCACAAATGTTTGCCTCGACTTGCACGAATGTCACGCCGGAAATGAGCAAGGTCGGTGCCGAAACGCGCAGTCGTCTGAAATCGACCGAGTTCCGGTCGGTTATCCAACTAGCGGTCTATTTGGGGGAAGCGCGGATTGCAGGGCTGACCCTACACCAACTTCATCTGCTTGCAGGTAACTTGTTGACGATCCTTGAGATTGGATTGAATGCAAGAGCCTACACCGAGATGCATAAATGCGTCTGGCAAGGCGAAGGCTTACGGCTCTGACGGTTCCGGCTCCGGCTCGGGCTCCGGTGCCCCTTTCGTATCCCCCGGATGCAGGCTGTGCTTCCGCAGCAACTTGTAGAAGTCGGCTCGGTAGCGTCCGGCGATCTGCGCCGCCCGCGAGATATTGCCGCCTGCGGCCTGCAACACCTCCTTGAGGTATCGTTGTTCGAATTCCCCTCTCGCCTCCGTGAGCGGTTTTAACTGGTCTTCCGACGAGGCGGGAACGGCGGGCAGCAGGTCCGCCGTGATCATGTTTTGCGTGGCCATGATCACGGCCTTTTCCACCACGTTCTCCAGTTCACGGACATTGCCGGGCCATGGCTGCAGCATCAACTGGTGCATCGCGTCCGGCAGGAAACCCCGGACGTCCTTGTTCGATCGTCCGGCGCTCTGACGGAGAAAATGCTGCGCCAGTGTGGGGATGTCATCCCGTCGCTCGCGGAGCGGGGGAACGGTGATCGGCACCACCTGGATGCGGTAGAAAAGATCCTCTCGGAACGTCCCCTCTTTCACGGCCTGGGCCAGATCCCGGTTGGTCGCCGTGATGATGCGGACATCCACTTTGGTGGGGTGCAGCCCCCCGACCTCTTGCACTTCCCGCTCCTGCAACGCCCGCAGGAGCTTCACCTGCACGGCGAGCGGCGTCTCGCCGATTTCATCGAGAAACAGCGTGCCGTGCTCGGCGCTCTGGAACAGCCCGCGCTTCGCATGCTGCGCGCCGGTGAAGGCGCCCTTCACGTGGCCGAACAATTCGCTTTCGATCAGGTTCTCCGGGATGGCGCCGCAATTGATGGCGACAAAGGGGCCTCTGGCTCGTCGGCTGTTGCAATGGATGACGCGCGCAATGACTTCCTTGCCGGTGCCGGTCTCGCCGGCGAGCGAGGTGGTCGCGTCCGTGTCGGCTACGCGCGCGACCTGTTGCAGCAGCTCCTGCATGGACGGGCTCCGCGCCACCACGTTCTCGAGCCCGTAGAGCTCCTTGACCAGCAACTTGAGCCGCTGGATTTCCCGGCTCATCCGCCGCTGCGCCAGGGCCTTCTCGACGTGCACGGCGAATTCCTTGTCGTCGAACGGCTTCGTGAGGTACCCGCATGCGCCTTTCTGCATGGCTTCCACGGCATTGGGAATGCTTCCATGGGCGGTGAGGATCAGCACCGGCAGCTCGGGGTGGAGATGACGAAGCTCCTCCATCAAGGCCAGCCCGTCCCGGCCGCCGAGGCGCAGGTCGGTGATGGCCATGTCGTAGGCGACGCGGCGCGCATCGGCGAGCGCCGCATCAGCGTCGGTACAGGCCGTGATGGCAAATCCCATGGCCGTCAGACGGATCTTGAGCAGATGGAGCAAGCCTTCGTCGTCGTCCACCAGCAAAATGCGTTCGCCTTCCATCGTCGCGCCTTTCATGTGCACCCTACGGCTGTGCGTCCTTCCCAGAAGCCGGAGGGGTCCGTCCCGGGGTGTGTTTCGGCCGCCGCTTTTCTTTGTCCTTCATTTCCTGATCGATCCGTTTCAACGCGTCGAGTTGCCTGGTCAGCTCCTCGATCTGCTTGTCCCTGGCCTTGAGCCCTTGCTGCAACGTCCTGAGCGCCGGTCCGTCCAATTCCTTCGACAGCTGCTGGATCAACAGTTCTTGATCGAGCACATCCCGGACCAGATGCTCGGTCATCCTCGCCAACGGGCCCGACCAGGTGCCGCCGGACGGCTGGTCCTTGAGCACTTGCAGCCAACCCCGGCTGGACGAGGCGAGGCGGCCGTCGGGGGAGATGGCGACAACCTTCTGAAACTGCCGGACCGCCGTCTCCCGGTTTTCATACAGCGCAACCAGCGCGCGAGTGAAACGGAGCCGGTCACAGATCGCGCGCTCGGCGCAGGTGGCAAGCTGGGTCTCTTGCGCCTGCACGAGACTCTGGTAGCGCGATAGGTCGGCGGCATCCGGCATGAAGAACGGCGAGGTCGGGCTGACTGCGGGCGTGCAGGCGCTGAGGCTCGCGAGCGTCAGCAGCGCCCCACCGGCCCATATTCCCCTGCGCCTCATGCCGGGTCTCCCGGCCTGCAGAGGGGCAACAGGAAGCGGGCGACCGTTCCCTTGCCGACCTCGCTCTCGATCCAGACCCGCCCCCCGTGTGCCTCGATGACCTTCTTGGCCAGCGCCAATCCGAGTCCGCTCCCGGCCACCGCATGCTTTTCCTGCCGGCGGCCCTGGTAGAACCGTTCGAAGACATGCGGCAAGTCTTCCGGCGGAATGCCCGGTCCCGCATTCGAGACGGAGAGACACACGGTGCCCCTACGCTCTTCCGGCTCTACCCGAACCTGGACGGTTGCCCCCTCCGGGCTGAACTTGAGGGCATTGGAGAGGAGGTTGTCTACCACCTGTTCGATCCGTGCGGCATCCATCGTCACCCACAGCCCGCCGGGCGGCGCGTCGACCAGGATCTGGATACGCCGGCCTTCAGCCAGCAGCCGGATCTTCCGCACCGATTGTTCCACGGTCCGCGTCAGGTCGGCGCACGCCAGGCGGTATTCCATCAGTCCCGCCTCCATCTTCGAGAGGTCCAACAGCGTCGAGATCAGATGCATCAACCGCTGGCTGCTGTCCTGCATGATTTGCAGCGTTTCTCGTTGTACCTGGTCCAGGGGACCGGGGATTTCATCCAGCAGCAGCTGCGTGCCTTCTCGAATAGAAGCCAGGGGCGTGCGCAATTCGTGAGAGATGTGGGCCAGAAATTCGGCTTTCATCTCGTCCAGCTCCTGCAGTTTCGCGCCCATCCAATTGACCGTTTCGACCAACTCGCGCAGATCGCTGGGCGCCTCGACGCTGACCGACCTCCCGAATTGTCCTTGGCCGATGCGTCGGATGTGCTCCTGGATACGACGCAAGGGGCGTAAAATGCTGAGGCTCGCGATCGCCGCGAACACAAAGCCCAGCACGATGGCGGCCATTAGCAGCCTCTGCATCATGTCTTCGGCCCGAGCCGAACTGACCCGGGCGTCATTGACCAGAGCGCCCACTCTATTCTCATGAAGAGCAATATAGGCGTCGAGCCGGTCCGTCATGTGCGTTATGTGCTCGTCGCGCTGACTCTGGTAGTCGTTCTGCGGCTGAGCAAAGCGGAGCGGTTGGCGCTTGATCCTGTCTCGAAACTGCTGGCGGTAGTCCTGGTGCAGACGCAGCAGGTTGTCCAGCAGGCCTTGGCTCTCCGGCTCGGTTTCCTGGCGCCGGAGCGCCGCCGCCGTCCTGCGGAACTCATCCGCCTCCTCGTCCAAGCTCTTCAAAAACACTTGGTCCCGCACAGCCAGATATTTCTTTTCACTGCGAAGTTGGGCATAGAGGCTCGTGATGAGATGCTTGGCCGTCTCAATCGCCGGTTGGTGATAGGATACCAATTCCGTATTGAGCTTCGTGAGCTGGCGGAGTTGGAAGAGGGCATAGAGATTGACTCCTGCGACCACCAGAATGATCGCGAGAGAGCCCAAGGCCAGTCTCCAGAAGATCGAAAGATGCATTAGGCTGATATCTCTGTTGCCGGAAGCCTCTTTCGGCGCGCGCTTTTACGATTCAGGTGCATGAAAATCCATACATGTGTAGGTCATTGTAAACTAATGGAGATGCCCATTCCTACATTGGCAATGATGTAGGCATATCCCTTCACTTTCTTATCTAATTATTCTTCTCTCCTTGCCCGCCATAATCAAGAAACCCCTTGAAAAATTGAGCGCTTCTCCTATCGACCGCACGGCGGCATTCCCTTTGCTTACCTAGAAAATCGTGTGCCGACATTTTCTCACGGCACAGGCGGCACAAGAGACCAGCGCTCATGGCGCATTGAAGCAGGCTCTTAATCCATAGGGCCTGACCCAGAAAGGGGCCACGATGAACAGGATCCTATTGAAAACCCTCTCGCTTCTATTGCTCGCGGGAGCAGGAGTCTTGACGGTCGACGGTGAAACAGCCGTCGCGTCTCAACCGACGGCCATCCGGGTCGGTTTGCAACTCGAGGTTGAGCCGTCCATGTTTCAGGGAACCGTGGAGGCCATTGACCTCTCCGATTCCAGCATGCTCATCAGCACGGACTACGGCCGTATGCTCCGTCTCTTCAGTATGAATTGCCAGGGGCTGCACGGCTTGAATGAGGGCGACCGTGTGCTGCTCGAACCAGATCCAGAAGGGACCCTGACCGTCACCACGATGGACCGTACCGTTCCTCATCTGGCACAGAGCCAGACCTTGCTGGACCAGGCGGCCTGGTCGCCGGCGCACTGCGACGGGGAAACCCTATGAATGTCGAACGGCTGATTGTGATCGGCCTCTTGGTGTGGATGGCGATGAATTGGCTGTTGTTCAGCCTGGACGTACCGTGATCCTGTGCGACAGGATCAAGGAGGTTGTCATGAAAGACGTTCTCTCTAGCAGCGGGCGGCGGCTGCTCATGGGCATCATCGTTGTCTTCGGATTTGTTCAGGTCGGCCTGGCGCATGCCGAGGATCTGCCGACCCGCGAATGGTCAGGAGGCGCGGCCATCGGCTTTTTGGGCAACACGCCGGACGGAACGGCCTTTGCCCTCAATATGCACGGTGATCGATTCCTGAGCCGGAACTTTTCAATCGGGCCGTTGATGCAATTGGGCGTGACGGGAGATATGAGCCAGGTCGGGCTGTCCGGCCAGGGGAAGTATTGGGTCAACATTCCGGACACGTCCGACAAACTGAAGCTGGTCTTGCAAGGCGGGTTGGGCTTCGCGCATGCGGATCTGCGCGGGTCCGACACCTCTTGGTTGATCCCACTCGGGGTCGGACTTGACTACAAAATTGACGAACGAACGGCGCTGACCTCGACATTTCTCCTCAATTTCACCGACCTCGAGCCGAGGCCGGGAACTCATACCACCGTGATGCCCGGTCTCACCGTCGGGGTTCGATTCTAGGGCTGGCGCAACGACCCTGCCCGTTGTCTTCCGGGTTGCCCAAGCGAGGGCGTGACGAGAGGGATGCTGGCGCTGCGGTTGCGGCTACATACCGTGCGCGAGGGAAAAGTGGCTGCCGTGGCGTGACGACTGACACAGGATCGTCATGAAAGGAGGGAAAAGAGATGAAACTGGTATGCCTTGTGCTCGTGTTGGCATTGGTCAGTTCCATGACCGGCTGCGCAGGGATGACGGATGAGCAGCAGCGGTTGCTTTCCGGCGGCGGGATTGGCACGGCCGGAGGAGTTGCGCTCACCGCGCTCACAGGAGGGAGCGTGCTGATCGGGGCCGTCGTGGGGGGCGCCGCTGGTGTCGCAGGAGGCGCTCTCGTTAACGAGCAAGAACGGACGAAGTCCGCGAAAACTGCAAAAGGGAAAAAGACGAGTGTGGCGCAGAGACAAGAAACGAAGGCGGATTAAAGCCGGACGGATCTTCACCGTCATACCGTGCTAAGGTGAGCCGTCGCGGGATTGTTCAGAGGGATCACGGCTCGTGGCTGTTCCGGTAAGCGGCGGTGTAATGGCAGCACCGCCGCGCTTTCTTGCCATCGAGTGCCAACAAGCTAATTTTCCCTTCTTGGTGGCAGGTGTTTTGATATGAACTTAGATAAACTGGTGGAAAGACTGTTCTGGTGCTTTCATAAGAAAAGTTCTGAAATCGGCCACGCATGCACCCCCATTCCTGCTTTTGACCCCACGGGCAAGGTGTCCGTTCCATCTCTTTTTGGCACTCTAGATCGGAAGAGC
>SCVQ01000096.1 GCA_004296865.1 Nitrospirota bacterium | reverse complement strand
TGCAAGGGCCGGGCGAGAATGCCGGTGCGGTGGACATCGGGGACGGGCTCTGCGCGGTCTTCAAGATGGAGTCGCACAACCATCCCTCATTTATAGAGCCGTACCAGGGGGCGGCCACCGGCGTGGGCGGCATCTTGCGGGACATCTTCACGATGGGCGCCAGGCCGATTGCGTTGCTGGATTCTCTGCGGTTCGGGTTATTGGACCGGCCGTTGAATCGCCATCTGGTCAAGGGCGTCGTGGCCGGCATCGCGGGCTACGGCAACTGCATGGGTGTGCCGACGGTCGGCGGCGAAGTCGTGTTCAACGAAATCTATGCGCAGAACCCTTTGGTGAACGTGTTTTGTCTGGGGATCGCCAAGAAGGATCGGCTCTTCAAGGGGCTGGCGGCCGGCGTCGGGAATCCGGTCATGTACGTCGGGTCCAAAACGGGGCGCGACGGGATTCACGGGGCGACGATGGCCTCAGACTCCTTCGATGAAGCTTCGGAAGCCAAGCGGCCGACCGTGCAAGTCGGCGATCCCTTCACCGAGAAGCTCTTGCTGGAAGCCTGTCTGGAACTGATGGACAAAGATCTGTTGGTGGGCATCCAGGACATGGGAGCGGCCGGCTTGACCAGCTCCTCCTGCGAGATGGCTTCGCGGGCTGGCAACGGGATCGACCTGGATTTGACCGCCATCCCGCGGCGCGAGCCGAACATGACGCCCTATGATCTGATGCTGTCGGAATCGCAGGAGCGGATGCTCATGATCGCCAAGGAGGGACTTGAGGAAGAGGTCCTGAAGATTTGCCGGAAGTGGGATTTGTCCGCGGCGGTAGTTGGGCGCGTGACGTCGGACGGTATCTTGCGCGTGCGCGACCAGGGTAAAATCGTCGCCGAGATTCCGGCCAAGGCTCTGGCCGAAGATGGGCCTCGGTATGAGCGGCCCAGTATGGCTCCCGCCTATCAGGACTCGCTGCAGTCTCTCAACATGGACGTCCTGCCGGATGTGAAGGATGCGACGGCGGTGTTGCGGTCGCTTCTGGAGTCGCCCACGATCGCCCGCAAGGCCTGGATCTACCAACAGTATGACCACATGGTGCGGACGAACACGCTGGTGCGGCCCGGATCGGATGCCGCGGTGGTCCGGATCAAGGGCACGCATAAGGCGCTGGCGATGACGACGGACGGGAACGGACGGTACTGCGTGTTGAATCCCTACCTCGGCGCGTCCATCGCGGTGGCGGAGGCGGCGCGGAATTTGGTCTGTTCCGGGGCCGAGCCGATCGGGCTGACCGACTGTTTGAACTTCGGCAATCCCGAACGGCCCGACATCATGTGGCAGTTCATCCTCTGCATCGAGGGCATCAAGGACACCTGCGAGGCCTTCCAGGTTCCCGTGGTCAGCGGCAACGTGAGCTTCTACAACGAGACGAACGGCCTGTCAATCTACCCCACGCCGATCCTCGGCATGGTCGGCTTGATCGAATCGGCGGATAAGGCCATGACCCAGTGGTTCAAGCAAGCCGGCGATCAGATCATCCTGCTGGGCGCGACGAAGGAAGACCTGGGCGGGACGGAGTATTTGCGCGTGGTCCATCACCGGGAACAGGGGACTCCGCCTGTCCTGAATCTGGACACCGAGAAAGCGCTGCATCGCTGCGTGCTCACGCTGATCCGTGACGGCCTGGTGCAATCGGCGCACGATTGCTCGGACGGCGGCCTGGCTGTGGCTTTGGCCGAGTGTTGCCTGGCGCATCCGACGCAGCCCCTCGGCGCTGTGGTAAGATTGACGGCGGGACCGCTTCGCCTCGATGCCCTGCTCTTCGGCGAGAGCCAGTCGCGCGTGGTCCTCTCGGTCAAGCCGGCCCATTGCGAGGCCGTGCTCAAGGCGGCCAGGGACCTGGGCGTGGAGGCGGCGGCCATCGGGACTGTGGGTGGCGAGCAATTCGTGGTCGATGTCGAGGCGGGCAAGCGGGCGAGCGGCTGCCGGATCGCCGCGGACTTGAAGACGTTGGATGAGAGCTGGAGCCTGAGCCTGGAACGGACGTTGAGCCAAAGCGAGGGGTAAGGTGTCAGGAGTGAGGGGAGTGGGCCGAAAACCAACGATGCTTCCTGTCGCTTCACGCTTCACGCCCGACGTCTCACGTCTGCGATTGATCACGCCGGACAAGTTCCACGACGAATGCGCGGTTTTCGGCGTCTATAACCACAAAGAAGCGGCCAACATGACCTATCTGGGCCTCTATGCCTTGCAGCACCGGGGGCAGGAGGGGTCCGGCATTGCCTCGTCCGATGGGGAGTCCTTCCATGTGGAAAAGGGCATGGGGCTTGTGGCCGATATCTACTCCAAGCCGGTACTCAAACGTCTGCCAGGGCGCATGGCCATCGGCCACAACCGCTATAGCACCGCCGGAGGCAATAACCTCAAAAACGTCCAGCCCTTGACCGTCAACTTCGCCTTCGGAAACCTGGCCCTGGCACACAACGGCAACCTGATCAACGCGACGATGTTGCGGAACGAGCTGGAGGCCTACGGGGCGATCTTCCAGTCCTCGACCGACAGCGAGGTAATTATCCATTTGATCGCCCATTCCCACGGGGACACCCTGCTGGCCCGCGTGATCGACGCCCTCAGCCAGGTGCGGGGCGCCTTCTCCGTCGTGATCTTGACGGACGACGGCATTATCGCCGCGAGGGACCCCCACGGGTTCCGTCCCCTCTGTCTCGGGCGTCTGCGGGAGAGCTTGTTGGTTGCGTCGGAAACCTGCGCCTTCGACCTGATCGGCGCCGAGCCAATCCGCGAGATCGAGCCGGGTGAGCTGGTCGTGCTGAACCAGGCGGGTGTGACAAGCTACAAGCCGTTCGTCAAAGTGAATCCCGCCAAGTGCGTCTTCGAATACGTCTACTTCGCGCGGCCGGACAGCAAGATTTTCGGGGAGCGGGTGGTCTATCTCACCCGCAAGGCGTTGGGCCGGCAGTTGGCGAAGGAGTCGCAGGTGAAGGGCGACATTGTGATCCCGGTCCCGGACTCCGGTGTCCCGGCGGCGCTGGGCTACTCGGAGGGCTCAGGGATTCCGTTCGAGAACGGGCTCATCCGGAACCACTATGTCGGCCGGACCTTCATCGAGCCGGAACAAGCCATCCGCCACTTCGGGGTCAAGATCAAGCTGAACGCGGTGCCCGAGGTGCTGGAGGGCAAGCGCGTCATCGTGGTGGACGACTCGATTGTGCGGGGGACGACGAGCCGCAAGATCGTCAAGATGCTCCGGCAGGCCGGCGCGAAGGAAGTGCACATGCGGATCAGCTCGCCGCCGATCGTCTCCCCCTGTTTCTACGGGGTGGATACGCCGACCCGCAAGGAACTCATCGGATCGAGTCATACGATCCAGGAGATCAGGAAATACATCACGGCCGACAGTCTGGCCTACCTCAGCTTGGAGGGCATGCTCCAGGCCTCTCCGGGGAGCCCCGAGCATTACTGCAACGCGTGTTTCACGGAGCAGTACCCCATCCCCTTCACAAAGGCCGAAGAATTGCAATTGGGCCTTTTCTAGCGCGGTTTTCTCGCCGTCATTACAGTTGCTCCTGAAAATTCACGCGTGCTAGGATAGCCGCAGAAGATGGAGCATATGGCATATGGCCAATAGCTGATGGCTCCGAGCGAGAAATCTTTTTCCGCTCTTCTATGCGTTCCCGCCATACGCCATTAGCCATTCGCTCCTGGTTTTTGTATGGAGGCTGCCATGAAACGGATGATCACGATCCTGCTGGTGCCGATCCTGACGATCGCCCTAGCCGGGGCGGTGTTGGCCAAGAGCTACTTTAAGGTCGGCGAGAAAGCCCCCGGTTTTACCTTGACGACGCTCAGCGGGGAGGCGGTCTCGTTGGAGAGCTTCAAGGGGAAAGTGGTGGTGCTGGGGCTGTTTCACATCTGCGAACCCTGCATGATGCAGGGCACGAACCTGCAAAAAGTCTATGAGGCGACCAGGGGGAAGGACGTGGCGGTCCTGGGCGTGAACTCCTCCGGCGATTCGAAGAAGGCGGTGACGGAGTTCCTCTCGGCCTTTCCGGTGAAGGTGACCTACCCCTACCTGATCGATCCGAACAAGACCACCGACAAGCTCTACGGCGGCGGGAAGTTCATTCCCAACGTCTACCTCATCGACCAAGAGGGAGTCATCCGGTGGCAGCGGGTCGGCAATATGGACTTGGCCGGCGCGGATGTGATCCTGCAGGAAGTGAACAAGCTGCTGGCCGGCGGAAACGGCAAAGGGCTGTAACCGGGTCTTCGCCGCGCTGCCTGCCTGGCACGTGAACAGAGCGGATAAAGGACAACATGGACGAGATGGAAGCGGGCAAGCAGAAGTTTCTTGAGTTGGTGCGCGGCATCGACCAGTCGGTGCAAGTCGTCGTTCCCGTCACGCCGTCGAACGGCCTGTTTCTGATCTCGCTCACCAAGGGCGCCAACCGAAAGTTCATCACCGTACCCGAAGACGACATCGTCGATCTTCCTGAAGAGGCCGACATCTTGGCCAAGGTGACCAAGGTCGTGAAGGACGCGGTCGCGTCGCTATCGAAGACGTGATGCGTGAAGTGTGAAACGATCGGACTGGAAGGCGGAAGCGACATCAGTCTCGGCATTAGCTATCAGCTCTTTGCTTTAGGCCATCAGCCATACGCTATAAGCTCTTCTATGAAGCAACTTCTTCCCGGCATCTGGCAGTGGTCTTGGTTCTCGCAAGAGAAACAGCTCGACTTCAACGGTCTTTTTCTGACCGTGGGGGAACATCGAGTGCTCGTGGACCCGCCGCCCATGACGGGTGAGGCCACGCTGCTGATCCGGAAAGGCGGCGCAGTGGATTATTTGCTGTGTACGAACCGGGACCATGAGCGGGAGGCGGCGGCCTGTCGCGCTGACTTCGGCTGTCGGGTCCTGGTCCCGGAACCCGATGCGTCGCAGATGACGATCCAGGCCGACAAGACGTACAAGGACGGCGAATTGCTTCCGGGTGGCATCTGGGCCGTGCACCTCAAAGATCAGAAATCGCCGGGGGAAATGGCGCTGTTCATCCAGCAGGGGACGGGTGTCATGATCGTGGGCGATGCGCTGATCGGCAAGCCGACCGGGGCGCTCTCGATGCTGCCGGCCGACAAGTATGCGGATGTGGCGAAGGCGCGCGAGGGGCTCAGGCGGCTCCTCAAATATAAGTTCGATGCGATGCTTGTGGGCGATGGGGTTTCGATCCTGACCGGCGCGAAAGCTGCGCTGGAACGAGCCCTGCAGGCGTGACGGTTGCGGCCATGATCCACAGCACTTCCGAACAACTCAACC
>SCVQ01000095.1 GCA_004296865.1 Nitrospirota bacterium | reverse complement strand
CGTTCGCACAGATCAACACGGCCCTGCTCATCGTCAGTTCCGGCATCCGGCCATTGCACCGGTTGTGGATGGGTTGCACAGTCACAGTGCGCATCCCTCTTCTGACCGATCCCTTGGGCCGACTTCACCGATTCTTTGGCGTGACTGTGGCTCAGATGCCGACCCGATGCCAGACCTTTCTGAGCGATCGAGAGGGCATTCTCCGCTTTCACCTGGCTCATGATTTCAATGACCGCGGCCTGGGCGCTCTTCAGGAGATTGTCAGGCTGTGCCAAGCCCAGGTCACGGATAGTTCGGTAGCGAGCGGTCTTGAGGCAGGCACAAGTCACGAGACCATGAACGTATAGCTTCACCGCGTCCCGTTGAGACAGTCGAGCACTGAAGATTGCAGGACAACCCTACGACCACTAAGGAGACCCCTCATGGAAAACTTCGTTCATGGCAATGGACAAGCGGCACTGAATGTATGCGGGTGCGGAAGACTGCACTTCACCTATGGACCGATTACGCTGCATTTTGAGCGCGAGGAGTTCACACGGTTTGCCTGCGAAGTGGGCCGGCTGGCTACCCATTTACAGCATGTCGTCGCTGGCCGAGAGCCGGTTCTCATGCCCGGGCAGAACGGTACGGTCTGTCACTAAACCAGGAGTGGCTATGAAGATTCTTCACTGTCCAAGGTGTCAGCAGCACAGCCTCGTCCCAACGGGAGCCTTCTGGGCTTGCGGGAACTGCGGCCATGCGATTACGCAGACGGCCCTGTGCCTCGAACATGCGGGCGCCCAGGCCAGGGACAGGCAGATAACGCTAGGCAGTCGAGCCAGAAAACACAAGACCTCATAGCGCATACGCCTGGAGGTTCACGTGCTGAAGCAGTCTTCACACAACATGGAGGGTGAAGAGAGTGTATTCATCAGCCTGGCAATCTCGCTTGGGATGATCATTCTGACCGTCGTTGGCTTGTGGATGTGGAAGATTATTGCACGGATCGCGGAGGCCATGTTCGTTCTCCCCCCAAGCGAAATGCCGTAGAAAGGAGAGCAATGTTAAGAAGGCGGCTCGACTCAAGCGTTTGGCTCTTTCTGGCCTGTTTCGTCTTTCTGGGCTGGTCGGTTGGTCCAGCCAGCGCGGACCAATCAGATGAACCGGTTGGGTGGGAGGTCCTGCCGAGCGGGTTGATCGAGGTCCAGTATGACCGGAGCGGAGACGGCGTCCCGGATCACGTCACCTTGCACCAGATCGCTTGGTCCGGATGGACTACTCGGCCGATCGAGGAGATCGAAGCTCAGGCTCGGTTGGATGGACAGTGGATCTTCATCGTGGAGTATGACCAGGACCGGTTTGTCTACCTGGCAAAAGCAGTCCCCCTCTTTTGGGCCGATGATCCGGCACAGCGTGGAGGCTGGACGGCCTTGCCTGTGGACTCTCCAGGGAGAGCCCCAACGGACGGAGCCTCCACGTGCCCGGTCTGCACGCGATGAATGGCGAGGGCGCCTCAGGCGCGGAGAGTGGATTGCTCCACTCTCTTCGCGGATAAATCGTACCTGGAGTTTAAGCCATGGATCAGCACCAAACCCTACTGGAACTCATCGGTCTAGGAATGGTCGCGGGACTCTTTCCCGTCTATCTGGGGATCGCCGTGGCCCTTCTCATTAACAAGGTGACGGATCGGACATGGGAGAGATTCTTGATCGGCCTGACCACAGGCATCCTCACCTATCTCTTCTTCGACTTGATGCATGAAGCCGTCGAATTGACCGGTCCCCGCGACTTAGTCTCCTTGGCCATTTTCACCGTGAGCCTCTGCCTCAGCTTTGTCGGTTTGGTGGCCATTGAGCAGCATCAGCACCGGCGATTCGGCAC
>SCVQ01000094.1 GCA_004296865.1 Nitrospirota bacterium | reverse complement strand
AGAAGGATTTCAAGAAGGGCGACCTGATGGGGGCGATCGTGGTCAGGTTAAAGAAGTGATTGCCAGAAGACCGGACTTGATCGCGCTTGTTTGTTGTGAGACACCTGGCTTGTGTTCAGAGCCGAGGCATACCCAACATGCATCTCTACGTGATTAAGGCCCAACCTGAACCTTTGACAGGTATAGTGGCAGACGTTTTACATGCCGTTAGGAGGTGGGAACAATGCTATTAGGTCCGAGGTGGGCACTTCTAGCAACATGGTCTGTGGCGATATCTTTCAGCATTGCCGATGCGCAAGACCAGGCCATTACTGCCTCCTACACCTACGTGGCTAGCGACGATGACAGCCGGAATGACGCTCGGGAACTGTGCTTTTTGGAAGCGAAAAGAAAACTGCTCAAGAAGGCGGCGGCATATCTTGAGGGTAAGACCGATCTTGCGAACTCCCAGCTCACAAAGGAGCAGTTCCGATCTTATACAGCGGCAGTCCTAGTCATTGAAATCGCCAATGAAGACCTGGGGTTTATTAACGGGCAGAACGTGCTCACTCTCACGGTGAAGGCCGACGTCGATGCCGCTGAGGTGCGGAAACGATTGCGAGTATTAGTTGAAGACACGTCGTTACGGCAACAAGTAGAAAAGCAACGACAAGAACTGCAACAACTGGAGGAACAAGCCCGGCAGTTGAGTGCTCGCTTAAACTTGGCGCCTGCCGGATCCGGAACGGAGATTCGGAAGGAAAGAAATACCGTTCTAACCGAGATACACAACCTTGAACATAAAATGACCGGCGCCGTGAACCTGAGAAGGATTGAAGATGAAAGGGAAAGGCAAACCAGAACGATGGTCAAGATAAGAACGTACATTCTGAGGGGGATGACGGCCGATGAAGTCCTTCAAATAATGGGGCCTCCCTTACGGAAAGAGGTTTCAGACTCTCACTGGGTGTACGAAGGCGCCTATATTTGCTTTTCTGCCGATCAATTTAAGAATGGCTCTTCGTCGGAATTGCGCGTGCGCAGTGCAAGCACGGACTATCGTTGTGAACTTGATTTCCTGAAGTAACCTGCCCCTGCAACCGGCCTAGGGCTATGTTATGGGGCGGCAACTGCTGGAGGGCAGCTTTTGGCTCTCGTCCAAGCCTGTCGAACCGTCTCTGTGGAGTATGTTTAGGCCGAGTCAAACAGGCTGGTCGGACGCTAGCTTTCCGTCATCTTCTTGAGGCGGCGGTCCAACGCAAATCGTGTCAGCCCAAGGTGCTTTGCAGCCAGGCTCTTATTGTGTCCGGCCAGGCGAAGCACTTCCTGGATAATGGCATCCTCCACCTCGGCCAGACGCATCTTGCCCAGCGGCACGTCCAGTCGTACGAACTGTTCGTCGCCTTTGGCCACCGCGACGGTAACTGGCCGGGGCGCCTCGCGAAGCTCCTGTGGCAGGCAACTGGCCGTGAGCGTAGTGCCGTGGCAGAAGATCGTAGCCCGCTCGATGATGTTCTGCAACTCACGGACGTTCCCAGGATAGGCGTAGCGTTCGAGCATCGTCCGGGCCTCCGGTTCGATGTCCACCACGTTCTTCCCGAACTCCCTGCCATATCGCACAAGGGCCCGCAGGCAGAGGGGGATGATGTCTTCCACCCGCTGCCGCAGGGGAGGGAGGTCGAACAGCACGACGTTCAGGCGGAAAAAGAGGTCTTCGCGGAACGTTCCGCGCGCAACCTCCTTCTTCAAGTCACGATTGGTCGCGGTAATCAGGCGGAAATCGACGGCGATGTCGTCCGTGCCGCCCAACCGCCTGAACGATCGTTCTTGCAAAACGCGGAGCAACTTGGCCTGCATGGCTGGGTCCAGGTCCCCGATCTCATCCAAAAACATCGTCCCGCCCTCGGCTCGTTCTAGCAGGCCGAGCTTCCGCTGGCTTGCACCGGTAAAAGCCCCGCGCTCGTATCCGAACAGTTCGCTCTCGAAGAGGTCCCGCGGGATCGCCGTGCAATTGACTCCGATAAAGGGCCCTGCCGCCCGACTGCCGTTGTGGTGCAGGACCCGCGCGATGAACTCCTTGCCGGTTCCCGTCTCGCCCTGGAGCAGGACCGTGGCTTTCGGGTTCTGCGTCACGTCGCGCAACTGCACGACGAGGCGCTGCATGGCTGGGCTGGGCGCAACCAGATTCCCCAGCGTATACTGACTGCCCTCGTGCTCCATCTCGAAGAGGGCTCGCCGTCGGAGCACAAGCAACTCCAAGGCCCGCTCCACCACGGGGTCCATCCCGTCCAAGTCCACCGCCTTGATCACAAAATCGTACGCACCGAGCTTCATGGCCTCCACGGCGTCCTGAACCGTTCCATAGGCCGTCAGCATGATCACGAGAGAATGGGGGGATTTCTGTCGCAGCACCTTGAGGGTTTCGATTCCGCTCATGCCCGGCATCTTCACGTCGAGTAGGATCAGGTCCGGCGCTTCCTTGTCGAGCGCAGCCACGAGGGCCTGGCCGGAGTCAAAGGCACTGACGTGATGTTGGCGCCGACTCAGCCGTTTGGCAATAGCCGATCGGATGGCGGGTTCGTCGTCGGTGACAAAGATGGTTGCGCGCATCGTTCAGACCATTGAAAACGGTGAAGGCTGTCGCAACGGCAACCAGATCCGAACCGCCGTCCCCTTGCCTGGCTGGCTCTCCATCTGGATATCGCCTTGGTGAGCGTCAATGATGTTGCGGCAAATAGCCAGACCCAACCCCGTACCCCGATGCTTGCCGGTCGTGAAGAACGGTTCAAAGACATGGGGTAGGTCTGCTGGCGCAATGCCGA
>SCVQ01000093.1 GCA_004296865.1 Nitrospirota bacterium | reverse complement strand
GCGTACAAGATCCACGTCATGCCATGTGAGCCCGAGGATTTCTCCCCGCCGCATCCCGGTATTCAGCGCAAACGTCATGAGCTCCTGGAGCCAGGACGGCGAGGCGCTGAGTAGACGCCCTTCTTCCTCGGCGGTGAGCCACCGATCACGCGCATTGTGGACCGGTTCCATGGAGACGCGGTGCATCGGGTTGTCGCGGCACCATTCCCATTCCCGAATGGCCACATTGAATAGATGGCGCACCATGCCTAGTTCCTTGTTGACCGTGGCCGGTGCTGCGCCTGCTGCCCGCCGCTTCACCTTGTACTCACCCAAGAGCTTGGCACTGACCTGATAGACCAGTTTGTCTCCGAAGCAGGGCAGTAAGTGGTCGGCGCATTGCTGATCTCTGAGACTGCTCCCCGGCGCCTTGCCCACTGAGACCTCCCTCACATACCGCTCGATCATCTCCGCGAAGGTCCGCTGCTTCTCTTCCCTGGTCTCAAAGAACCGCCCCTCGATAATCTGGACCTGCAGCTTCGCCAAGATGGCTTGGGCCAACCGTCGATCTGCGGTCCCCGTGGAGCGTCTGATGCGCCCCCCGGCATAGATGATCGTCAACCACCAGACCTTTCCTCGTTTATACAGCCCCATTCCGAACCTCCTTTCGAATGGAGCCTGATAGAGGCCTGGTTTCCCCAGGAGTAGTATAAACTTCGCGCTTCGCCCTCGCAATCAGCACGTCGATGTCCGCGAGGTCGTTCTTCTCAAATCGCACCGGTTCATGCGGACCCCAGGGTTTATTCAGGGATGCAAGCCAGCGCTCGATGTCCTCCTTCTGGAATCGGACCATCCGGTGCAGTTTGACGCAAGGGATCTTTCCCTGTGCCACCCAGGCGTAGAGCGTTGACGGGGTCACCTGCAACTGCCGTGAAAGATCCTTAATCGTCAGTAGCATGGGAACGGTTTCCCTCTGACAACAAAGGGGGGAGTCTTCGACACCCCCCGCTCCCCCCTCAGATGCGCCCGCGTGTCCGCCGGCGTCAGCTCCTCGCTCCCAACACGGGTGGGGTCGGTCGAGGCTGAAGAGCAGCGGCCCACGCCCTCCCGGTCCCCTCCCTCCAGGTCCCCTCCCATCCAGTCCTGGGCGCTGCGAGAGCCTCGTCCGAGTGACCCCTTCCGCCCACACCCCCTGAGTTTGTGAGGGGTGGGGCTAAAAGTGTTTTTTTGTAAAAGGAGGGGTGTCATGGCGAAATCAGTGTCCGTCAATCATTCCTTGTCCGTGTCCTACCGTGTGCCCCGCTACCGGATCAGCCTGGTCCGTGAGACAGGCTATCCCGCGCCGTCCCGCCTCATCACCGACTCCCTCAGCGCCGCCGCTGCACTCCGACCGTTGTTTGAGGGCTTGGATCGGGAACAGTTCGCCGTTTGCTGTCTGGATGCCAAGCACGCCATTATCGGCGTCAATATCGTCTCGACCGGCTCGCTCACCCTCTGCATTGTCCATCCCCGCGAAGTCTTCAAACCGGCGATCTTGATGAACGCCTGTGCCCTCATTTGCGTCCACAACCACCCCTCCGGCGATCCCACCCCCAGCCAGGAGGATCAGGTTCTCACGGCCCGGCTCCGTACCGCCTCCGATCACCTCGGGATCACCGTGCTGGATCATCTGATTCTGGGCGACGAGCGCATCTATAGCTTCGCCGATCACGGCTGGCCGGGATGAATCGGCCGCCCTGTCGCTAGGCCAACAGGCGCATGATCCACTTCACGCCCGCTGCGATCACGGCCAATCCAATGGCGGCCGCGCCCCAGGCAATCAAATCCCCTTGGAGTGTCTGTCCAATCGTCTGAATGGCTGTCGCTGTCATGCTGTCCTCCTTTGTGC
>SCVQ01000009.1 GCA_004296865.1 Nitrospirota bacterium | reverse complement strand
CGGAACGGAACCGCGCGGTCAGGTCCAGGTAGTCACCAGCCGGGATCAGCCCGGCGATCGTTGCCGCCCAGGCATCGTTGATCAGATTGAATCGTTCGACCGCCGCCAGCCCGTCCGGCACCAGATGCAGCAGACGCCCCAACAGGTCCGGTGCATAGCTCACGCGATAGAAGCCATGACCGCCTTCGTTCACGAGAACCGACTCGAAGCCCTCCGGTACAGGGAGGCTCGTTTCCCTCTCCGTCAGGAGCAGCCGGTGGGTGCCGGTATTGCCGCGCGAATGGATTCGAATCTGGATGGGCACCTGCCATTGCCGCTCCTGTTCCCTGTTCAATGCAGCGTGGCTTGTGCCGCCGGCGGAGGGCGGCAGGGCAGAAGCAGGGAGATAGGTGAAGCGCTCCTGTTTGAAGACCAGGCGAGAACCACCATTCACCTGGTGAAGACTCACGCTGACGAGCGGGTACCCGGACTGGAAGATCCACCCGTCCATGAGGCCCGGAACCGGCTGCCGGGCTGCCTGCCCGAGGGCGGCCCAGAGATCCCCCGTATCGGCGTTCCGATAGGCATGGTGGCGCAGATACAACCGAA
The DNA here is from genome assembly GCA_004296865.1 of Nitrospirota bacterium. GTDB lineage: Bacteria > Nitrospirota > Nitrospiria > Nitrospirales > Nitrospiraceae > SCVQ01. The sequence goes on along the minus strand of SCVQ01000009.1, from coordinate 5,778 downwards.
CGCCGTCGCGAAACACCGTGGGGCCGATGTGTTGCTCCAGCATCCGCAGCACGGATGCGCCTTTCTCGTAGGTCAGCACGTCGAACATGGCGTCGGCTTCGCGAGGCGCTCGCACCGGATACTCGATCGGCCGGGAGCTGTGGAGTCCGTCCACGGATAGCGCCGCCGCGCGCGAGACGCCGAAGGAGGTCCACCGTTGCCATTCCGGTTTCCAGGCGTCCACGGCCAGCATCTCCATGAAGGTCGCGAAGGCCTCGTTGAGCCAGAGGCCGTTCCACCAGCTCATCGTGACCAGATCGCCGAACCACATGTGCGCGTTCTCGTGCGCGACCACATCGGCCACCCGCTCGATCTCGGCATGGGTCGCGGTCTGCCCGTCCACCAGCAGGGCGCTTTCGCGAAACGTGATGGCGCCCAGGTTCTCCATCGCCCCTGACGCAAAGTCGGGAATGGCCAGGAGATCGAGCTTGTCGCTGGGATAGGGCAGGCCGTAATAGTCTTCGAAAAACCCGAGGGAGAAGGCGCCGATCTCCAATCCGATCGCGGCAAGGTGACGCTTGCCCGGCACGCACCAGATACGCAGCGGGGTCTTGCCGACCAGGACCGGCTCCGTCGCTTCCAGCTTCCCGACGACGAAGGCGACCAGGTAGGTCGACATGACGATCGTGTCGCGGAACTGCACAATCTTCTTGTCCTGCTCGATCCGCTCGGATTGAACCGCCGTGTTCGAAACGGCGGTCAGGGCCGGATCGATCGCCAGGGTGGCGGCAAACACGGCCTTGAGGTCCGGTTCATCCCAGCAGGGGAAGCAGCGACGCGCATCGGTGGCTTCGAACTGGGTGGCCGCCAGCCCCTGCCTGCGTCCGTCCGAGTCCTGATAGGTGCTGCGATAAAATCCGCGCAGCTTGTCGTTCAGGATTCCCTTGAAGGAAAGGCGCAGAAACCAGGTCCCGGGAATGAGCGGGGAGGGGAATCGGAGCCGGCATCGTTCGGCCGCTTCGTTGAGGTCCACGGATGCCCGATGCGAGGCGCCCCCGTCGCGTTCAATCACCGCTTCCGTAATTTCCAACTCTGCCGCGTTGAGCACAATCTCCGCCGTCGCCTCCTGGACCGTGACCGTGATGGTCTCGGTCCCCGTGAACGTGCACGCCGAAAGATCCGGCTCCAGGCGAAGATTATAGCGGGTAGGGACGACCAATCGAGGAAGTCTATAGGGATCCACTTCGTAGCCTCCAGGTATGCGATGTGAGACAGCCAATGATTGCGCGCGAGGACCATGCGGAGTGGTGCCACGCGGAGCGGTGATTGTGGCAGAGAAGAGGACGCGGTGTCGAGCGATGGACGGCCGATCGAATCAATCGCTCCCTGCACCCGGCATGGCAGCAAGCGGGACTACTGTCGTACCCCCTGTTGCACCTCGACACCGCCGGGAGTGCCGACGATCAAGAGATCGGTCCGGCCCACGAAGAGACCGGTCTCGACGACACCAGGGATCACATTGAGGCGGATCTCCAGCTCGGCCGGATTTTCAATGCGGCCTATGTGTAGGTCCAGGATGTAATGGCCGGCTTCGGTTCTGAAAATCTGGCCGTTCCGCTCGCGCAGGACCGGCTTCAGGCCGAGGTCATCGAGCTGCCGAGCAGTGCTCCCCCATCCGAACGGAATCACTTCGACCGGGAGCGGAAAGGGATTCCCGAGGCACGGCACCCGTTTGGTGTGGTCCACGACAATGATGACCTGTCGCGCCGCCGCCGCAACGATTTTTTCTTTTAACAGAGCGCCGCCGCCGCCCTTGACCAGATTGATCTGCGGGTCCACTTGATCCGCGCCGTCGATGTCGACGTCAATGGCCCAGGCGTCCTCGGTTTCCAACAGCGGGATACCGGACCGCCGCGCCAGTTCGGCCGTCTCGCGTGACGTGGCAACGCCCTTGATCGCCAGTCCGGCCTTCACCCGTTCTCCGAGCGCCAACACGACATAACGGGCGGTGGAGCCGGTGCCCAGCCCCACGACCTGACCGTCGCGGACGTACATGATGGCCGCTTCCGCCGCCATGCGCTTGAGGTCTTCGAGGTTAGCGGTCTTCGTTTCCACTAGCATCCTCCCGTCCTGCTTCCCAATGATACCATGTGCCCCAACCTCGCTCTGCCGGGCCTCCGTTCACGAGCCTCTACTGTCCGTTCCGCAATTGCGCGGCCACCGAGGCGGCCCCCAGCAGCGCGCTCTTCTGATTCATGATGACATACACCGGGATTGAGCTCAGCAGGCGCTTGTACCGACCCTTCGCCGTGAACGTGCGAAGGAACGAGCCGTCCGCCAGCCTCTTGAGCAACTTCGGCGCCATGCCGCCGCCGAGATAGACTCCGTTCAGGGCCAAGGCCTTCAGCGCCAGGTTCCCGGCTTCCGATCCATAAATCGAGGCGAAGAGGTCCAGCGCCTGCTTGCAGATCTCCGATTGGCCGCCCAGCCCGACCTCGGCAATGACGGCAGCGGGGTCCTCCGCTTTCAGACGTTCCGCCAGCCATGTGGGCTCGTTTTTCTTCGTGTCCCGCAGAAACTCATAGATGGCATGCAATCCTGGGCCGGAGAGGACCCGTTCGTAGCTGACATGGAGATAGCTGGCCCGCAGATACCGGAGCAGGTCCATCTCCAGATCATTGGTGGGCGCGAAACTCGCGTGGCCACCTTCGGACGGCATAGGGTGATAGCGTGTCCCATCCCAAAAGATAATCGCTTCACCGAGCCCGGTCCCCGCCGCAATCAGCGCCATGGTGCCCTTGGCAGAAGCCGGAGCTCCGGCATTGAGCACGGTCGTCTCGTCGGGGTGCAGGACGAGAACCCCGTGGGCCGTGGCTTCCAGATCGTTGAGCAGACGGACGGTCTGAATCTGGAAGCGCTTGGCCAGTTCGGCGCCGTCCACCACCCAAGGCAAGTTCGTGGCCCGGCAGCGGTTCTCGATGACCGGCCCCGCAACACCGAAACAGGCCGCCTCGATCACCGGCATCGGCGCTTCCTCTTCGGCCGGTTCGGCGGGTTCGGCGGAATCTGCGACATCCTCCCCGCCGACAGGTTCCTGCTCCTTCTTCGGCAGGGGCTTGAGAAATTCGATGATGACGTCTTCAAGCGATTTGAAATCCGCACTGGCAAAAGTCCGCTCACGCGCCGGCTCAACCCGCTCCGTCGCCCAATCGAAAAGCGCTAAGTTGGTCTTGGTGCCGCCGATGTCTCCTGCAAGAATCATTTATTCCTCGTGCGACACGATCCCTTGTTGTGCAACCGTCAGCCTCGCGGCCGCGGCTCGATCCACAAACCAGATCAACCGGCCGTTGACCGGATGGATCAACCGGGCCGGGAAGCGCCTGTCCTCCTGACCTAACCGATCTGGCCGATCTGGCCGAGTCCGTCCCTCGATCACCGCAGAGACCGCCTCCGCCTTGCCGGCCCCGCTCGCGAGGAAGACAACGGTCTTGGCCTGATTGATGGCCGAGGCGGTCAACGTGAGCCGGTTTTTAATCCCCTTCGGCGACTGGGTGGGCACGACCAGCCTGGTCCGCTCCTCCAACGCTGCCGTGTCCGGAAATAGCGACGCCGTATGGCCATCCGCACCCAACCCAAGCAGGATCAAGTCAAACCTGGGGCAGGCCGGCGGATGGACTCCGAAGTGTGTGCGAACCGCCGCCTCGTAGGCGCGAGCGGCTTCGTCCAAATCCGCCCTCTCAGCCTTCATGCGAGCGATCTGTCCCGGAGCGATCTTCAGCGGCCGGAACAGGGTCTCCTCGGCCATTGCAAAGTTGCTCTCCGGGTGGTCCGGCGGAACACCGCGCTCATCCCCGAAAAAAAACCACACCTGCCGCCAATCCAGCTGCTCCGAACAATCAGGTCCCGCTAAAATAGCATGGAGCGCTCTTGGCGTGGACCCGCCGGACAAGACCACGCAAAAACGCCCGCCGGTCCTGATCGCCTCCTTGCCGAGCCATACGAAAAATTCCGCCGCCTCACGCGCCAGCTCCGCACTATCCTCCATGATCCGGAGCTCCAGCGCGCAGCTCATCGTTTTGCTGCCCGTTTGCCACCTGGCTTCCTGACCCTGCGGGTGGGACGACGCCGGAGGGCTTTCGCCGGCCTCACGGCACGCGCCAGGGCCCTGATTTTCGCCAGCGGCTGCCGCCCCAGTTGGATGCGAACGACCGGCCGGTGGTGTGTCTGAAGCGATTGGAGGTCTCCCACCGACTGCGCCTCGGCCAAGGTGCCGAAGGTATAGGGAGCGCCCGGCACCTCGAGCTTGGGCGTCATTTCCTCCACCAGCTCAAGGAACAGCCCCGTCGCGGGCCCGCCCTTGTGCAGTTGCCCGGTCGAATGGAGATAGCGAGGCCCATAGCCCACCGTCGTGGGCAGTCGGTACTTGAGCAACAGCCTTCGGCGGAGGACCTTGAGCGCCGCATCAGCCTCTACCGAGGGACACATGTAGGCCAGGATGGCCAAGTACTTGCCTGGCCCGGCCTGTTTCAGCAGATCGGCCAGCGTCTGGTCCACCGGCACAGGCGGCATTCGGCCTGTGAGGCGGACCTCGTCCAGAATCCGTTTCGTGTTCTCTTTGCTCTCTTGCACATTGGGCTGATCGAAGGGATGGATGCCGAGCAGACGACCCGCCACGGCCGTGGCGAATTCCCAGAGAAAAAACTGACCGGCCAGGTCATAGCGATCCCGCAGCGTCAACTGGACCACCGGATGGCCGACCCGTTCCAGAGCCTTGACGTGCCGATCCGTCCCCTTGTTGGCATCCCCGTTCAGGCGCAGATAGACAAACAACCGGTCATGCCCGTAGGCAGCCGGCGAGACCAACGGCTCCTCAGCGATCGGGATCAGCCCCTTGCCTTCTTTGCCGGTACTCTCGGCCAGCAACTGTTCCGCCCAGAGGCCGAAGGTCTTCACTTTGGGGGACGTGATCAGGGTGACCTTGTCTCGTCCGGATCGGCCGAGCGTCCCCATGATCGCCCCCAGGTGAGCTCCGGGGTTGTCCTGAAGCAGACGGTCCGGCCCGCAGGCCGTGGCCATTTCGACGCCACGTCCGACCAAGGTGTCCAGATCCAGCCCCAGCAACGCGGCCGGCACGAGACCGAAATGGGAGAGGACGGAATAGCGTCCTCCGATGTCCGGTTGATTCGTAAAGGTCGTCAAAAATCCGCGCTCCCGCGCCAGGGCCGCCAAACCGGTGCCGGGGTCCGTGACGGCGACAAACTGCTTTCCGCCCTTGCTCCCGCGAGTGGTCTCCACGAGACGCCAAAAATGCGCGAAGAGCGACATGACCTCGATCGTGCCGCCGGACTTACTGGCCAGGATGAAGAGAGTGGTGGCGGGACGAATCGCCTTCGTGACCTCGCGCACAAGCGACGGCACCGTGGAGTCCAGGACGAAGAGACGAGGGAAGCCACGGGCGGAGCCAAACGTACACCGCAGCACCTCGGGCCCCAGACTGCTGCCGCCCATTCCCAGCAGCACGACGTGGCTATAGCCGTCGTCTCGCACGGATTGTGCAAAGGCTTTCAGCGACCCGACATGTTCGCGCATCTGCTCGGCCACCGTCAGCCAGCCGAGCCGATTCGTGATCTCTGTCGGAGCCGGCTTCCAGAGCGTATAGTCCTTGGCCCAGAGGCGGGACGCCACGCGCGCCGCCGCCATCTCAGCCAGAGCGGCGCTCACATCAGCCTCCAGAGGGCCCAGATGGGCATTGAGTCTGCTGTCCGGCATCATTGGCCTCCCATCCCGACTTTTAGCTAG
>SCVQ01000092.1 GCA_004296865.1 Nitrospirota bacterium | reverse complement strand
GAAACCGATCTCTCCTCACATGCTCCGGCACTCCTTTGCGACGCACCTCTTGGACCACGGCGCCGACCTGCGGTCCGTGCAGGCGATGCTGGGCCATGCCCGTATCACCACTACGCAAATTTACACGCATGTGGAGCGGGCTCGACTGAAGCGGCTGCACGCAGAGCTGTTTCCCAGGAAGGAGCGGCGTCGCATAAAAGCGTGATAAGTGATGAGTGAACAGTGATGCGCGGGGAGTGACATGAGATGAAACCGGACTTCACTCATTACGCATCACTCATCACACCGCCCGTCGGCCGCGATGTGGTTGACAAGGCGCAGCAGACTTGATACCATCCGCACCATTCGCGCAACCATTCGGCATTTTTAAGGTTTCGGGCGGATAGCTCAGTTGGGAGAGCGCTGCCCTTACAAGGCAGAGGTCACAGGTTCGATCCCTGTTCCGCCTACCAGCATGCTTTGCGGGGGGGGGACGAACCGGTGGTTTGATTTCACGCGATCGTTCGGATTTTTTTGGCTTGTTTGGCTTGTTCGGATGGATGCCCCGTAAGTCTTCAGAGGGGGCGTCGCTGTTGTTCATCCGCACAGTATCTTTCCTGGTATTTGGTATTGGGGCCGTCGTTCAGCCTGGTTTAGGACGCCAGATTGTCAATCTGGAGGTCGCGGGTTCAAATCCCGTCGGCCCCGCCATTTACCCCCGCGGGAGGAGAGAAGTCGTGTCCGCTGTTCCCTGTACGGTTGCTGTAGGAGGGGATGCGCTAGAGTAATGATGTTTCAGGCCGGTCCCATTGGACTCGTCGGTTCGCTCGGGGCGGTTTCAAAAGTCGTTCTGCTGGTCCTCTTCCTCTTTTCGGTCATTTCCTGGTCCATTATTATCTTCAAATGGCGAGCCTTCCGCGCCTGCGATCAGGAAGACACTCGCTTCCTTGGCGCCTACGGACGGACTCAGGAGCGGGACGAACTGCGTCGTTTTGCAAAGCGCCTGACGGCCAGTCCGATCGCGGCCTTATTTATCGGTGTGTCCGATCGTCTGGCCCCGGAAACAAGCGAGACCGGCCATGAACCCAAGGCCAGGAGCGCCGCCAAGCCATCCGATGACGGTCCCGATGTCGATCGCCAGTACTTAGATCGAGTGGTGGCCCACATCATGCAGGATCAAATCTCAAAACAGGAAGCCTACCTGCCGTTTCTGGCCACGACGGGAAACATCACGCCCTTTATCGGGCTTCTGGGGACGGTGATGGGGATCATCGACGCGTTTGGGGAGATCGGCAAACAGGGCACCGCCAGTATTTCAGCCGTCGCTCCGGGGGTGGCGGAGGCGCTCGTGGCCACCGCCGCCGGCCTGTTCACGGCCATCCCGGCGGTGATCGCGTACAATTATTATCTGACCAGAATTCGACGGACCACCTTCCGGGCCGAGGCCTTCAGCATCGAATTTCTCAATTCGCTTCGCCGGTCGGCCAAGCCGGCGGGGGGCCGCAAGTGATTTTTGAGACCCGGCACCGTCGGTTCTTGGCCGAGATCAACGTGATTCCCCTCGTGGACGTTGTGCTCGTGTTGTTGATTATTTTCATGGTGACGGCGCCCATGCTCTACCGTGGAATGGATATCAAGCTGCCCACGTCCACGAGCAACACGATCAAGCCGGAAGAACGAATCGTGTTGACCGTCGAACGAGACCAGAAAGTGTATATGGATAAAGATCCGGTGCCGCTGGCACAACTGGAAGGCAAGCTGCGGGATGCCAAACTGCGCAACGCCGAGGTGTCGGTCTTCCTCCGCGCCGATCGCGACGTCCCGTACGGGACCGTCGTGCAGGTCATGGACGGGGTGAAGCGAGCTGGGATCGAGAAGTTGGGAATGGTGACGGACCCTGTCGGGCCTGAGCGCGTGATCGAAAGCCCGATCCGGGAGCGGCGGGCGCCGTAAGTTTCGGGATCATCGCAGGGACCGTCAAGGTGCACGAATATCTTGTCACGTGATTCGAGATGGCTGTTGAATCCTACCCGAACCCGCTTGCGTTGTCGGGAACTCAGTGCCAGCCGGTCGGCACGCCGGCCCGGTGGACGCTCCTCGTCTCACTGGTCCTGCACCTCTGCGTGCTGGCGCTGGTCGTCGGCCTTCGTTCCTCTCCGAGAATGGAACGGCCGCTGGCGTCGTATCAGGTCTCGCTGGTCAGCCTTGCCATCCCCAGTCAAGCCCCTATCCACGCCCCTCCGCGTCCCGTTGAGCAAGAGCAAGCCGCTCGCGCTGCCGAACCCCCTCGGCCATCCGAACGGGAGGCTCCGTCCCTGGCCCTCCCTCCTATGCCGGCGCAACAGCGGTCAGCCAGCGCGTTGCGACAACCGGCCAAGCAGGCGGCTCCGGTGCCGGTGAAACCGGCCGCGCCGAAAGTGGCTCCGGTGCCGGCCGCGACAAACTCTCAGGACCTCCGCGAAGTGCGGCGTCAGGCTGAGAATCCCTTGCGGGATGTCTTGCGTGGGATCGAGCTTCCGCCGGAGGCGCCGAAGTTGGGCGACGTCAAGCCGGCGCCCCCTGTGACGAGTAAGAACGTGCCGGCGCAGAGTCAGAAAGACATCCAGAATCTTTTGAGCAACCTGACGGTGCCGGAGACGGCCCGTCGTTCGCAGGCGGCGCCACAGACCAGCCAGCCTCGGAAGACGCTGTCCGAGGACGTGACCAAGCAATTACAGGCGTTGCAGCAGCCGCGGTCTTCGGAGACCCGCTCGACCGAGGCCCCGACTCTCCAGGCCAAGGTGCCGGCGGCGAAAAAACCCGACATGGCCATCAATGTGCCGGGGGTCGCTCCCAATCCCTATCTGGCACGGGTCCAGAGTAAAATCAGCAGCCAGTGGATCGCCCCTCCGGTCGACCTGGCAGGAAAGTCGCTCCGGGTGGTCATTCGGTTCCGGCTGGATCGATCCGGGGCCGTCAGCGGCGTGGTGGTGGAGACGACATCGGGCAATGGGTACTACGACGATGCCGCTCGGCGCGCGGTGCTGAAGGCCGATCCGTTGCCGCCGTTTCCGAAGGATATGACGGAGCCGTACCTGGACACGCACTTCAGTTTCACGGTGGGGGAGGAAGTCGGGTGAAAGAATGAAACGGACGCATTCCATCATGATCGTAGGGCTGATGCTCGGGGTCGGGCTGGCGGGCATGATCGAGCCCAAAGCGGCGGAGGTGTTTCTCGAGGCGACTCGTCCCGATTTCCAGAAAATTCCGATCGCAGTGCTTGGGTTCCAGGACGAGGCCAAGGCGCCCCGGTCGGACGATCGCGTTGCGGATGTGCTGAAGGCGGATCTCCGCCGGTCCCAGATCTTTGCCGTGGCCGATGCCGCGAAGCTGGGGATCAAGCCGGCCGATCTGAACGATCCGCAGCCCGCGTTGCTCAAACGGGTCGCCGACAGCGGCGTCACGGCGGCGGTCTGGGGCAAGGTCGCCATGCGGGATGCCGACCTGGTCTTGGACGGCTACGTGTACGACGACATCAAGAACGAAGGGGTCGTCGGAAAACGGTACGCCGGCGCCCCTTCCGTCCTTCGACTGATGACGCACCGCCTGGCGGACGAGCTGGTCTTCCGCTATACGGGCGAGCAGGGAATCGCCAGAACCAAGATCGCCTTCGTGTCCGAGCAGGGGGGGAACCGCGAGCTGTTCGTCATGGACTATGACGGCTTTGCGCCCAGACAAATCACAGCGGATGGGTTTATGAATCTCATGCCGCGGTGGTCTCCGGACCGGCGCGTGGTCGTGTTCACGGCGTATCATGGCCGCAGCAAGCAGACCATCGACACGATCGAGTTGGCGACGGGCAAGCGCTCGACGCTGGTCTCGCTGTCCGGCTTGAACATCACCGCGGTCTATTCGCCGGACGGCAGTCAACTGGCGTTTGCGACGAGTCAGGACGGCAACTCGGAGATCTACACACTGGACGTTCAAAGCAAGGCGCTGACCCGGCTGACGGCACATTCTGCGGGGGATCTCTCGCCCTCTTGGTCGCCGACCGGCCGGGAACTCGTCTTTGTCTCGGATCGTGGCGGTGGGCCTCAACTCTATTTGATGAGCGCCGACGGCTCGAACGTGCGCCGGCTGACGTTCGAAGGCGACTACAACGCGGCGCCGGCCTGGTCGCCCAGAGGCAACTCGATTGCTTACGTGTGCCGGACCGAGGAAAAGCAATATAAGCTGTGCGTGATCACCCCTGATGGGCAGAAGCGCGTTCAGATCACAGCCGGGACGGGAGTCGACGACTCCCCCTCCTGGTCGCCGGACGGCCGGCATTTGGTGTTCAGCTCGACCAACGGTGGCAAGAGCCACCTCTATATGAGCAACAGCGATGGGAGTGAACTGGAACGGCTGACCTCAGGCGGCACGCACCACAGCT
>SCVQ01000091.1 GCA_004296865.1 Nitrospirota bacterium | reverse complement strand
GGTCGCGTTCACCGGTCTCCACATCCACGATCTTGGCATCGGTATCCGACAGCGGCAGACCGATACTCCCCCGAGGTCGGTTGCCCGAGACCGAATCAATCGGATTGACGTGGGTCACGGGACTCGCTTCCGTCAACCCGTACCCTTCCACCAGATGGGCTCCCGTGAGCGCTTCGAACCGATCCTGCACGGACTGTGGGAGCGGCCCGGCTCCGCTGATGCACAACCTGACGGACCGGAGATCATAGCGTTCCAGCCGTTGATGGTTGTTGATCGCCGAATACATCGCGGGAATGCCCGGGAATACCGTCACCCGTTCCCGCGCGATCGTCTCCAGCACGTCCGCCACTTGGAATCGAGGCAGGAGCGCCAGCGAGGCGCCTACCGTAATCGCCAGATTCTGACAGGCACTCATTCCGTAGACGTGGAAGAACGGGAGCACGCCAAGAAACACCTCTTGCCCTTGACGCAGAGACGGCATCCAATGGCAGCATTGCCAGGCATTGGCGACCAGGTTCCGATGAGTCAGTACGACGCCTTTGGGAAGCCCGGTGGTTCCGCCCGTGTATTGGAGCAACGCGATGTCATCCCCTCCCACCGGCACCGCAGGAGGCTCGCCGGACCCGCTCATCAGCTGCCGCAGGCGGTGCACGGAAGGGCCGAACGAACCAGGACTGCGCCGCGCCTCTCGCTTGGCCTTGGTGAGCGGATAGAGCAGGCGCTTGAGCCACGGCAAGTAATCTTCCACCCCCGTGAGGATCACGTGACTGAGACAGGTCCGGCCGAGAAGCGGTTTGATGCGGGGATAGAACTGCTCCAGTGCCAGGATGACTTCGCAGCCGGAGTCCTTCACCTGATACTCGATTTCGTTCTCGACATAGAGCGGGTTGATCGTGGTCACGATCGCACCGGCCCGCAGGCTCCCATAGTAACCAATGACGGCCTGAGGCAGGTTAGGCAACATGAGGCCGATCACGGCCCCTTTCTTGAGCTGCAGCCCGATCAGGGCCCGAGCAAATTGGTTCGCGAGACGATCCAGTTCCCGATAGCAAATGACGCGACCGTAATACCGGATCGCCGCGCAATCGGGATTGCGCGCGGCTGAACGGGTCAGCAGTTCAGGCAGGGCAATGTCGGGATAGGACAGCGTGAGGGGTACAGCGGGATCGTATCGTTTGGCCCAAATCGGTTTCATCGGCGACCACGCAGAGCGGACGTTACCCTATCGCGCGCACCTCCGATTGTCAAACGAGCGGCACCCCCAACGAACGGCCACTCAATGAGTGGCCGGAGAATCCTCGTCACGCTTTGCAGTCAGCCATGGCCAAGCGCGATGCTCCGCACGGCAGCCTTGACAGAACCCGGGGGCTCGCATAGGATTCGCCCATGCCGCCGCCCCTCCTTCGGACAGTCCTACAACGGGGTTGCCCAACCGTCTCGTGGACTGGCCGCCTCGTCATCATGGCGCTATTGTTGACCAGTGCCGACCAGGCACTCGCGGGATCGACAGGCAAGTCGTCCGAGGAGGGGTTGGTATCCGTGACGACCCCCCAGGGGAGCACGATACTGGCCGAGGTGGCCGACACCACGGAAAAGCGCGCTCGCGGCCTGATGTTTCGGGAAGCCCTGGCCAAGAACCACGGCATGCTGTTCACGTTTCCGGAACCGCAGCAATGGACGTTCTGGATGAAAAACACCAAAATTGCGCTGGATATTATCTGGCTGGACCGAAGCAAGAAGATCGTGCACGTCGAGCGGAACGTGCAGGGTTGCAGCCGGACCGACGACGGTTGCCCTCAATATCAGCCGAACGACGAGGCCCTTTACGTACTGGAAGTCGCAGCCGGCGTGGCCGATGCCTTACACTTACAGCGCGGCGCAAAACTCCAGTTTCAACTGCCCCAGCCCCGCTGAACCACGCACCCGCTAGCGTTCTTGCCAGGCGCGCACGCGCCTGGCGGTGATCACGCCCTCCACACCTTCGACCGCCTTGAGCACCCGATTCAAGTGGGCGGTATCGCCCACTTCGATCACGAAATCGAGCACCGCCTTTCGGTCCTCCCTGGTCGTAATGTCAGCCCGGCTGATGTTCGCCTCACATTCGGAGATCGCCGCCGAGACATTCGCCAGCACCCCGGTCTTATCGACCGCAAGAACCGAAACCTTCACCGCATGGGTGCTCGGGGCCGTCGTGTCCCACTCCACCTCCAGAAGCCGTTCCTTGTCGTAGTCCAGCGCTTCGAGATTCGGGCATCCCACCGAATGGATCGTCAGGCCTCGACCTCGGGTGATGTAGCCCATGATCCGATCCCCGGGCACGGGGTTGCAACACCGGGAGAGCTGCATCAGGAGATCGCGACTGCCCTTGACCTTGACCCCCTTCACATCGGGCCTTCCGGTCGGAGGCCTCGCGATCGGCTCTTCCGGCACGAGCGCCGGGGCGCCTTCCGGACCGGCCGGCATCAACCGAGTGACGACTTGGGCGGCGGCAAGCTTCCCATAGCCGACCGCCGCAGCCATCTCGTCCGTCGTTTCAAATCCCGACTCGCGCGCAACCTGCAACAGCCGATCCGACTTGAACTGTTGTGCCGGCGGCAAGTCATGCCGGCGAAACTCCCGTTCGAGCAGCCGACGGCCGATTTCCACGCTGCGCTTCTGCTCCTCGATCTTCAACCAATGTTTGATCTTGGTCTTGGCCCGCGGAGTGTGCACGAACTTGAGCCAGTCCTTGTGCGGCATCTGCGTGGGCGATGTCAGAATCTCCACCGTGTCGCCGCTCGAGAGCTGGTGTTTGAGGGGCATGATCTTGCCGTTGACCTTCGCGCCGACGCAATGGTCGCCGACCTCGGTGTGGATGGCGTAGGCGAAATCGACGGGGGTTGAGCCGAGCGGCATTTCCTTCACCATCCCCTTGGGGGTGAAGACGTAGACCACATCGTGGAAAAGATCCAGCTTGACCGAGTCCATGAACTGGCGGTTATCGGTCAAATCTTGATGCCACTCCACGAACTGACGGAGCCAACTGAAAACCTTCCCATCCTTGTCGTCGACCTGTCCCTGTTCCTTGTATTTCCAATGTGCGGCGATCCCGTGCTCGGCGAGCCGGTGCATCTCCTCCGTGCGGATCTGAAACTCCACGTGCTCGCCCTTGAGTCCCACCACCGTCGTGTGAAGGGACTGGTAGAGATTGGACTTCGGGATCGCGATGTAGTCCTTGAAGCGTCCGGGGACCGGCCGCCAGAGGGAATGGATCAGGCCCAGGATGGCATAGCAGTTCATCTTGCTGTCCGTGATGATGCGAACCGCCGTCAGGTCATAGACCTCCTCGAACGAAATAGCCTGCCGCTCCATCTTCTGATAGATGCCGTACAGGTGCTTCGGCCGACCTTGCACGTCCCCCTTCATCCCCGACTCGGACAAGGTCTGTTGGACCACCCGAATGACTTCTTCGATGTACTGTTGACGCTCCTCGTCGCGCTTCGCCACGCGCAATTTCAACATGGCGTAGGCATCCGGCTTCAGGTACTTCAGGCACAAGTCCTCCAACTCGTTTTTCATCCAGCCGATGCCCAGGCGATTCGCCAGCGGCGCGTAGATCTCCAGCGTTTCCTGCGCGATCTGCCGCTGCTTGTCTTCGTGGAGGTGCTCCAGCGTCCGCATGTTGTGCAGGCGGTCGGCCAGCTTGATGAGGACGACCCGGATGTCGTCCGCCATCGAGAGCACCATTTTCCGGAAGTTTTCGGCCTGCTTCTCCTCGTAGCTCCTGAACTGGATCTTGCCGATCTTGGTGACTCCCTCCACCAGCCGCGCGACGTCCTTGCCGAATTTTTCCTCCAAGACATCCGACGTCGCCAGCGTGTCCTCCAGCGTATCGTGCAGCAAGCCGGCTACGATGGCGGGCACATCCGACCTGAGCGACGTCAAGACACCGGCCACGGCCAACGGATGCTGGAGGTACGGCCCCCCCGACTGACGAATCTGGCCCTCGTGCGCCTCGGCGGAGAATTCATAGGCTCGGCAGACCAGGTCCACATCCGCGTCCGGGTTGTAGCTCTGGACCCGCTTGATCAACTGATCGAGGTCTGTGATGGTATCGTAGGGCATGGCGCTGATTATAACCCCTGACTTGCCTTCAGGTCCCTGATCCGCAACTGAATCCGGTCCAAACCATTCCAGTGGTTGAGTTCCGGCACGAAGGCCAGGTCCACAGCCCGCTCTGCCGATAGCCCCAGGTCCGCCAAGGACCCCATGCGAAATCCAATGCTGTCGAAGGGCTTCGAATTTCCGTGGCGGACCGTCAGCTTGAGATGCCGCTCGCCGACAATCCGCTGATTGAGGATCGCCAGGTTCTTGACGGCAAAGATCGGCTCCGGATTTCCGGCGCCGAAAGGATGCAACAGGCCCAATTCCCTCATCAACTGCTGATCGACTTCGTGCAGATTGACTTCTGCATCGACATGGAGCTGTGGAAGCGACGAGCCGGTCCCGGCCCAGCTTTCCGCCATCTCAGCGAATCGATCACGGAACGCCTGTAGGCGGGACTCCTGAATCCTGAGACCGGCGGCGCTGGGATGGCCGCCAAATCCCTCCAGCAAGTCGCGGCAAGCCGACAGGGCCTCATAGAGATCGAACCCCGACACGCTTCGGGCGGACCCCTTGCCGATCCCTTGTTCATTGATGGCAATCACCACCGCTGGCCGGTGATACCGCTCGACGAGCCTGGCAGCTACGATCCCCACGACACCAAGATGCCAGCCCCGTGCCCCCACAACCAACGCAGCGGGCACAGCCGATCCCTTCACAGCCGCCAGCGCCTCCGCCGTCGTCGCTTCCTCGATCCGTTGCCGCTCTCGATTCAGCCGCTCAAGCTGCTCGGCGATCTCCATGGCCTCCCTGTCGGACTCCGTCGTGAGGAGCTGAACCCCCGCCTCGGCATGCGCCAACCGGCCTGCGGCATTGATCCGCGGGGCCAGCTTGAACGCCACGGTCCCGCTCGTACAGTCCCGGTCGATTCCCGCCACCTGCTTGAGCGCTTTGATGCCGCACCGGGCGCCTCGTGAGATCAGGGCCATTCCCTCACGAACGAAAAACCGGTTCTCATCCTTCAACGGCACCACGTCCGCCACGGTCGCCAGAGCCACCAGGTCCAGCAGCAGCTCCGCCGGCAGATCCGCATGGCCATATTTGGATTGATAGGCCAGGACCACCTTGTAGGCCAGTCCCCCGGAACAGAGGCCCTGGAACGGATAGGACGAGTCGGACCGATACGGGTTCAGGAGCGCCAAGGCCGGCGGCAAGCCGGCGTCGACTTGGTGATGGTCCGTGATAATCACGTCCAGCCCGAGACTGTTCGCCAGTTCGACCTCGCGGAAAGCTGTCGTCCCGCAATCCGACGTCACCAACAGCCCCACTCCCTCCTGCCGCAGTTGGCGGATCGCCTGCATGTTCAGCCCATAACCTTCGTGAATCCGATGCGGAATATACGAGACCGCGTTGCCCCCGACACTCCGGAAGAACGTCAGATAGAGACTGGTGGCGGCAATCCCATCGACGTCGTAATCCCCGTAAAAACAGATGCGTTCCCCCGTCGTCACCGCCCGGTGCAGTCGGTCGATCGCACATTCCATGTCAGGAAGCTGAAAGGGATCGTGCAGAGATGCGGACTGCGGTGCCAGCCAATAGCGCGCCTGCTCTGTCGTGGCAACTCCACGTGAGAGCAGCACCGACGCTGTAATGGGCGAGATGGAGAGCGCCTGAGCGAGCGCCCGTCGTTGCGCCAGATCCACTTCGCGAAACACCCATTGCTTTTTCAGCATCTCAATCCTTTTGGCCTTTTGG
>SCVQ01000090.1 GCA_004296865.1 Nitrospirota bacterium | reverse complement strand
ATCGTCTTCGCCGTCGAGACCGCGATTCAGCGGATCTGGCCGAACGGGGCGCAACGCCACCGCACCCTGGGCCGGTTTACCATGGTCATTTATTGCATCCTCTTTGCGACCGGGAGCATTACCTATACGATGCTCTACATTCTGTATCCCGGGAAAATCGGGTGAGCGGATGCTGGTCTGTGGCTGCGGCCGGTGGATGCATACGGAGGGACTGGACGAATGCCTCGAGGGGGGCGACGGGAAGGCCTGGCTGGTGCGTTCCGAATGCCGGGCCTGCCGTCTGCTGGTAGGGCTCGAAGCGACGCCGGATGAGGCGCTGGCTCTGGTGGACCGGTTGACGTGGAGCGATGATGCCAGACATGTGTTGGAACGTATGCCGCCCTACGTCGCCCCGCTGGTCCGAGCTGAGGTGGAAGCCTATGCCAGGGTGAAGGGGCAGCGGGCGGTCACGATGCTTCTTTTGGGTCAGGCTCGGCAAGGCGGGGCGGTGGCCTGGGCTTCCGAAGCCGAGCAGCGCTTGGACAATGTGCCCGCTCCGGTGCGCGCGATGGCCCGGATGGAGTTGGAACGTACGGCGATCGAGAGGGGAGAGGCCGAAGTCACGGTAGCCTTGATGGAAGAAGTGAAGGCCAGGTACTTCGGCATGGGCGCGCAGAAACGTGATGAGTGATGGGTCATGCGTCATGAGTAAAGGAATGCTCCAGCGGGTTTCACCCATTACGCATTACGTATTACGTGCTACGGGTTGATGAAATGTTGCACCGGCTCGCGCTCCGTGTGTTGCCGCACTTGACCGTGGCGGTGACCCAGGAGGCGGTTCGAAAAAAAAAGCGGCTGGTCATGCTCGCCCCCGGGCTGGCGGCCTTCGTCGTCTACCGACTCGTCAAACTGGTGGATCCCCTCGCCGAGCCCGCGACCATGTTGGTCTTGAGCGGGCTGGTCTCGGCGGCGACCGCCTTGTGGGCCTACCGGGTCGGTCGTGCGGCCCCCTTGAGGGCCCTGTGGAAAGAGGATGGCGCCAGGCTGATCAGTTGGGTGGTCGGGTGGATCGGGTTTGCCTACGGTGTGCAACTCTCGTTGATGGTCCTTGCCCTTCTGAGGGTGCTCGTCCACTACGATTTTCTGCGTCATCCGGATGGCCCGGCCATGATGGCGATCATCATCGCCTGCACCTCCGTAGCCCGGGATGCCTTTGAAATCGGACACGTGCGCCTGCTGCAGCGACGAGGCGAGTCCATCTTGACGTTCCCCGACGGCGCGCCCCTCCGCCTGCTCTTCCGAGCTCATCCGGGGCCGCTTGCGCAATGGTCAGGGCTGGCGGTTTGTGGCGGGATGATCTTGGCTCTGGGCGTAGCGCGGGTGAGCGAGGCGGGCCGGACGGAGCTTGGCCAGTTCGTGGCGGTGACCCTCATCGGGGGATGCATCGCTCTTGCGGCGTACCTGGCTGGCGAACAACGGCCCGGTGGCTGGCGAGCGAGGCTGGGTACGCTCGGCTGGTCGGAGCTGTTTCGGTTCTGGTGGTGGCCGGGGCTGGCCTTTGCGGCCACCTATTATTTGGTGTTGGTGGGAGCGGTCGTCTTTCTGTTCCGCCTGGAGCAGACAGGGGGACTTGCGCAAGGCTTGATCGCCGGGGCTGTGTCGGGCATCATGGCGCTGTACGGGTATTATCTGGGCTATCGTCGACAGGTCGAAGACCGAGTGCAACAAACGGTGCCGGCGTCTCTCTTACGGTGTCCTTTCGTCATGGGGATCCTGTCGAAGGGCGGTCCTCTGTCCGGCAAACCGGTCGTCTCTTCGGTTGA
>SCVQ01000089.1 GCA_004296865.1 Nitrospirota bacterium | reverse complement strand
TGGAGGCCTGCGCGAAAAGCCAGACGCGGCG
Organism: Nitrospirota bacterium; assembly: GCA_004296865.1. Taxonomy (GTDB): domain Bacteria; phylum Nitrospirota; class Nitrospiria; order Nitrospirales; family Nitrospiraceae; genus SCVQ01. The sequence goes on along the minus strand of SCVQ01000089.1, from coordinate 4,522 downwards.
TCTGGAGACCGCGCAACTCCCGCAGGCGTTGTACGACGCGCATGAGCACCCACGCTGGGACCAGGTCGCCGCCCGGTGCCTGGCCTGTGGCAACTGCACCATGGTCTGCCCCACCTGTTTCTGCCATACGGTCGAGGACGCGCCGGACGTCACCTTGCAACGCACCGAGCAGGCGCGGGTCTGGGATTCCTGTTTTACGCAGGAACATGGCTACATCCATGGGAAGAACATCAGGCCCGCAATCAAAGACAGGTACCGGATGTGGTTGACGCACAAGCTGGCCTCCTGGGTGGACCAGTTCGGGACGTCCGGCTGCGTCGGTTGCGGGCGGTGCGTCACCTGGTGCCCGGTCGGGATCGACCTGACGGAGGAACTGCCGGCGTTGCTCGACAAGGAGCGACGATGAGGCCCGCACCGGCCGCCCCGAGTCCCAACCCCTATGACCTGTATGCCGCCACGATCGTGGAGAAGGTGCGGGTCACCGAGGACATCGACACGGTTCGACTCCAGCTCGTTGATCCGGCCGCCCGCCGGTCCTTCCGGTTCCAGGCGGGGCAGTTCAATATGCTCTATGTTTTCGGCGTGGGCGAGGTGGCGATCTCGATCGTCTCCGATCCGGACGAGCCGCAGGCGCTGGATCATACGATCCGGGCGGTGGGCCGAGTCACGAAGGCGATCCAAGGGATGGGGCTCGGCGACACGCTTGGGGTTCGCGGCCCGTTCGGGCGCGGGTGGCCGCTGGATGACGTGCGCGGTAAGGACGTCGTGGTGGTGACCGGCGGGTTGGGCTGTGCGCCGGTTGTCGGGGCGATCGACTATATGTTCCGGAGGCGGGAAGCCTATGGGGCCGTCACAATCCTCCACGGGATCAAAACACCCCGGGATCTGTTGTATCGGGAGCGGTTTGAGGCCTGGCGCCGTCATGCCGATACGACGGTGCTTCTGACGAGCGATCAGCCGGATAAGACCTGGCACGATCATGTGGGGGTCGTCACCGAACTCTTTGAGCAGGTCGCCATCGATCCTGCACGGACCGTGGTGCTGATGTGCGGGCCGGAGATTATGATGCGGCTCGGGGCGCCGATCCTCCTGCAGCGGGGCATTCCGGCGACGGCCCTCTATCTGGCGCTCGAGCGACACATGGAGTGTGGGATCGGACTTTGCGGCCATTGCCAAATGGGACCGTACTTTCTGTGCAAGGATGGACCGGTCATGCGGTATGAGCAGGTGGCGCCATTCTTGGGACGTCCAGGCGTGTGAATCGAGGGACGATGCGGCAGCGACCGTCGGCGAAGAAGACCAAGGCCGTTGGGCGACCGACGCTCGGCGTGTTCAAGTTTGCGTCCTGCGACGGCTGTCAGCTCAGCATGCTGAATCTCGAAGACGAACTGGTGGCCTTGGGGCAGGCGCTGAACATCGTCTATTTCCCGGAAGCCTCCAGCGCGATGCAGGACGGTCCCTACGACATCGTCTTGGTGGAGGGATCGATCACGATCCCCGAGGATGCCCGACGCATCCGTGCCGTACGCGAACAAGCCGCCGTGCTGATCACCATCGGGGCCTGCGCCACCGCGGGCGGCATCCAAGCGCTGCGGAACTGGGCGGACGTGGAGGCCTTCAAGCGGGCGGTTTATCCGAGCCCGCAATACATCGACAGTCTCACGACGTCGACGCCGATCTCGGAGCATGTGCGGGTGGACTATGAGTTGTGGGGCTGTCCGATCGACAAGGCGCAGTTGCTCCGGGTACTCGTGGATTTGCTGGCCGGCGTACAGCCGCGTCTGCCCACGCAGAGCGTCTGCCTGGAGTGCAAGCGGCAGGGGCACGTCTGCGTCATGGTCGCGCGAGGCATGCCCTGTCTCGGTCCGGTGACGCGGACCGGCTGCGGCGCGATCTGTCCGAGCATGGGGCGGGACTGTTACGGCTGCTTCGGTCCGGCGGAAGGCGCGACGGCGGGGCCGGGGCTGCCCCCGAATACGACCTCGCTGGCCACGCGGTTCCACCGGGATCTCCACCTCATTCCTGTGGAGGTGGTGCGGCGCTTCCGAGGGATCAACGGCGCCGCCAAGCCGTTCAAGGACGAAGGCCATGCCTGGGAAGAAGCCTAAAACCAGAACGATCGCGGTGGACCTGGTTGCGCGCGTGGAAGGCGAGGGCGCGCTGCGCCTGACCGTCCAGAACGGGGAGGTCCGCGACGTCGAGTTGAAAATCTTTGAGCCGCCGCGTTTCTTCGAAGCCTTTTTGCAGGGGCGGCATTATGAAGAAGTCCCGGACCTCGTCGCGCGGATCTGCGGGATTTGCCCGGTGGCTTATCAAATGAGTGCGGTGCATGCGTTGGAACAGATCTTCGGCACGCGCGTGGAGGGGCCGATACGGGACCTGCGACGGCTCCTCTACTGCGGCGAATGGATCGAAAGCCACACCTTGCACGTGTATATGCTGCACGCGCCGGATTTCCTCGGCTACGACAGTGCCATTGCGATGGCCAAGGACCACCCGGACCTCGTCTCGCGCGGTCTCCGGATCAAAAAAGCGGGCAACAGACTCATGACCCTGCTCGGCGGTCGCTCGGTCCATCCGGTGTCCGTGCGGGTCGGCGGGTTCTCGCGCGTGCCCCTCCGGCGCGACCTGGATGCCCTTCACGAAGACCTGCTCTGGGCTCGTGACGCGGCGGTGGAGACGGTTCGCTGGGTGGCCGGGTTTGAGTTTCCTGACTTGGTCCAGGACTATACCTTCGTGGCGCTGACGCCCTCGGACGACTATCCGTTCAACGAGGGGCCTGTGGCTTCCAGTCGGGGACTGCACATCCCGTCGTGCGAGTTCGAAGCCCATTTTGTGGAGGCGCAAGTGCCTCATTCGACCGCCTTGCACTGCACGCTGAACGGCGCGTCCTACCTGGTCGGGCCGGTGGCGCGTGTGAACCTGAACGACGATCGGCTGTCGCCGCTGGCCAGAGAGGCGTTCGCGGGCACGGGGTTGAGCCTGCCGATCCGCAATCCCTTCCATGCCATTGTGGCTCGGGCGGTCGAGATCCTGTATGCGATCGAGGAAGCGCTTCGCCTGATCGAGCGGTATGACCCGCCGTCCTCGCCGTCGGTGCCCGTGACGGTGCAGGCCGGGACCGGCACGGCCTGTACGGAAGCGCCGCGTGGCATCCTCTACCATCGGTACGTGGTCGATGAGCAAGGGCTGGTCCGCGAAGCGACGATCATCCCGCCGACGTCGCAGAACCAGCGCCGTATCGAGGACGATCTCCGCGCCTATGCGCCACGGGTCCTGTCGCTTCCCGACAAGCAAGCGGCGCTGTCCTGCGAACGAGTGATCCGTTGTTATGATCCCTGCATCTCGTGCGCCGCGCATTTTCTTCGGTTGGACGTGACTCACCTATGAGTGTGGCGCCATGCAACCGGTACGAGTGATCGGGCTCGGTAACCGTCTCAGGGGAGACGATGCGGTGGGGCTCCACGTGGCCCGTTCTCTGCGGGGGCGGGTGGGTCGCCAGGTGGAGGTGATCGAGGGGGTGGCGGGGAGCCTTGACCTGCTTGAGTGGATCGAGGGCGCCAGGCAGGTGATCCTGATCGATGCAGCCAGGAGCGGCCAGCCGGCCGGCACGATCCATCGTTTCGATGCCTCGACCGCAGGTATCGGCGCATGTCTGTTTCCTTCTTCCACGCATGCCCTGAACGTGGTGGACATCCTTGAACTGGGACGCGCGCTGGGCCGGTTGCCGCCGCAGGTGATCGTCTACGGTATTGAAGCCGTCGATTTGCGCGACGGCGAGGCGCTGTCGCCGGCCGTGGCCGGGGCCGTCGAGCAGGTGGCGGCACAGGTGCTGCGGGACCTCGAGGACATGACCCATGCATGAATTCCATCTTCTGGCCAAACTGGTCAAGCTGGTCGAGGCGCGTTTGGAGGAGGAGTGCCCCGGTGCCAGACCGGTGACGGTTCGCCTGCAAGTCCGTATAGGGTCGCATTTGCACGATCATGATGCCGCGTCCTTGCAGGCCTCATTTGCGCTGGCAGCCCAGGGGACGGCCATGGAACAGGCAAGGCTGGAGGTGTTCCCTGTCGCGACCCTGGCCCGGTGTCGGGCCTGCGGTGCGCAGCATGAGTGGGACGGGGCGACGCTGACCTGCCCGACTTGCGAAACCCCGACGCTGGAGATTCCGGATGGGCCGGAGGTCGTGGTGGTCGGCATTGAGGTGGCGGAATGAAGACCCAGGAGTCCCTCAGGCTCCGCCTGAAGCTTGCGGGCAGGGTGCAGGGCGTCGGGTTCAGGCCGTTCGCCTATCGGCTTGCGACCAGGCTGGGGCTGGGCGGCTGGGTGGCCAATACTCCGCAGGGGGTTGTCGTGGAAGTCGAGGGGGAGGGGGAGACAGTCCATGGCTTTGTCCGCCGGCTCACGTCGGACGCGCCGCCGTCAGCGGTCGTTGAGGTGGCGTCCACGCAGACGGTCCCGGCTGAAGGGGTGACGGCCTTTGCCATACGCAACAGCGGCGAGGAGGGGCCGACCCGCGCCGTG
>SCVQ01000008.1 GCA_004296865.1 Nitrospirota bacterium | reverse complement strand
TAAGATCAAGGATGTGTTGGGACGGGCCTGGCAATGCTCCACCGTCCAGATCGACTTCAACAATCCCGCGCGTTTCGAGCTGGCCTATACGGGGGAGGACGGCAAGGCGCATCAGCCGATCATGATCCACCGGGCCCTCATGGGGTCGATCGAACGCTTTTTCGGCATTCTCATCGAGCATTATGCCGGTGCCTTTCCCACCTGGTTGGCTCCCGTCCAGGCGAAGGTGCTGCCCATCAGCGAGAGCCAGCATGGCTATGCGGTGGAGATCACGGAACAGCTCAAAGCCGCCGAGTTACGCGCCGAAGCCGATCTGCGTAATGAAAAAGCAGGCTATAAAATTCGCGAAGCGGAGAAGGCCAAGACTCCCTATATGCTGGTCGTTGGCGGGCGCGAGCAGCAGGCTCAAGCCGTGTCGGTCCGTGGGCGAGGCGGCGTGGATCTGGGCAGCATGCCGGTGTCGGCGGCGATCGATCTGATTCGGGCCGACGTCACGCAAGCCAGGCAGTCACACTAACCCTTTCAGCGCGAGGTGCGATATCGTCCCCAAACTGCGTGTTAATCGTGAAATCCGGGTTCGTGAAGTACGGGTGATCGGTCCTGAAGGCGAGCAGTTGGGCATTCTCCCGACGCCGGATGCGCTGCGGACGGCTCAAGAATCGGGCCATGATCTGGTGGAAGTCGCTCCGACGTCGCAACCGCCCGTCTGCCGGATCATGGACTACGGGAAATACAAGTACGAACTCCAGAAAAAGGAGCATCAGAGCCGAAAGCATCAGAAGTCCACGCAAGTCAAGGAAATCAAGCTGCGGCCGAGGACTGACAAGCACGATCTGGGCATCAAGGTCCGGCAGATGAAGGGGTTCCTGGCGGAGGGCAACAAAACCAAAGTGACGGTCACCTTCCGTGGACGTGAGATGGCCAACCAGGAAATGGGGCGCGCGGTGATGAACTCGGTGATCGCGGAGATGGCCGACACCGGGACGATCGAATACGCGCCCCGCATGGAAGGGCGCAGTCTGATCATGATCGTGGCGCCGAAGCACTAATCGAGAACGAGCGAATCGGGCAAGGAGATCACAGCATGGCAGGGCAAAAGTTGAAGAGTCACAGCGGAGCGAGCAAGCGGCTCAGACGGAGCGGCACCGGCAAATTGATGCGGCGCAAGGCGGGCCGCCGGCACATCCTGACCAGCAAGGCGCGCGACCGGAAGCGGCGGCTGAAGGGGTCGGTGGTTGTGGATAAGACGATGACGATGGTAGTGAACCGGCTGTTGCCGTATAACTCGTAATGGACGTGAAACGTCATGCGTGATGCGTCGCTTCATGCATCACACATCACGGTAGTTGGAGGAGAAAAGACATGCCACGCGTAAAAGGCGGTCCAAAGACCAGACAGAGAAGAAAGAAGCGGTTGAAGCTGGCGAAAGGCCAGTACGGGGCGAAGAGCCGGTTGTTCCGGAGCGCCACCGAGTCCGTGGACAAGGGGCAGACCTACGCCTATGCCGAGCGGAAAAAGCGCAAACGCAATTTCCGTCGCTTGTGGGTCACCCGAATCAGCGCGGCCGTCCGGTCGCACGGCCTCACCTACAGCCGGTTCATCAACGCCCTGAAGAAAGCCAATGTGCTGCTGGATCGGAAGGTCCTGTCGGACATGGCGATCAAAGACCCGGCGGGATTCAACAAGCTTGCCGACCTGGCCAAACAGCAGGCTGCGGTAGCTGCCTAAGTTATACGTTGTGAGTGTTGAGTCGAAACTCGGCACTGAAAGTTAAAAACTCAACACTCACAATTACCGCTCCCCCAACCGATCCACTTCCAACTCGAAGACCACCGACGGCATGGTCACCTGCCAGTGTTCCAACACCTCGGGGTGTAACTCACCGATGAGCCCGAGCGGCCGGCCCTGGGACAGAATACGTCCGGCGCGACCCTCAAGAAACGACGGATGGGCGAGCGGCTCCAGTTGGTACGGACAATCCAGGTAATACAGGAGCAAGTCCAGGCAGGAGTGGGCCTCGGAGAAGTTCGCACTGGCGTGGGCGATCAGGGCGCCCAGCTTCATGACGGTGCGCGATCCCGCGTCGTTCGTGGGGTCGAACAGCGCGACCTCGCCGACCTCGAACAACCGATGCGGATAGAACGACCGGCTTGATGCGGCTTCGACCTTCAGCAGGGAAGGCGTGATCGCCTGTCTCAGACACGAGAAGGTCTGGGTCATGGCATTCTCCACCTCGACGATCCGATCCCACTCGGTCCCGGCGAGGCGCATGCGGTCGATCAACTCCGGCCTGGATGCCATGATGTTGGAGATGATTTCCTGAAAGCCGATGCCGACCATCAGGTCGCGCAGCCGATCGGACACTTGTTCCACCCGGGACAGAGAGCCCACCGTAAACTGGGACGGCATCACCGGGGAGAAGTCGCTGTAGCCGCGGCTGATGGCGACGTCTTCTACCACATCCACCGCATGCATCAGGTCGTTCCGGTAGGGCGGGAGCTTCACGGACACGTTGTCGCGGGAGACGGAGGCGTCATACCCGTAATCCAAGAGGGCCTTCCGAATCTGGTCGGCGCTTAACGCTTGCCCGAGGGCGGCCTCGATCATCTTGATCGGGATGGATCGGGCCTGGCCGAAGTCAACGGGAGTGCGAATCGTCTTGCCCAGGTCGGTGGCTTCAGGATAGACCACGTCCACCGGTTCGATAGAAGCGCCTCGATCCGCCAGGTTGACGGCCATGATGTTCAGCGTCAGCAGCACCATCAGGAGATCGGTGCCGGTGACCTCCACGAACAAGGCCTGATCGCCCACCCGGACTTCTCCGATCTCGCGGCTGTTGATGATCGGCGGGAGCGAGAGCACCTGACCTTCCGCGTCGTGCAGGATGGGGACCCGCTCGTGCCCGGCGATGATCGGTCCGTACTCCAGTCCCTTGGGGTGCACGGCCAGGATCTCGCGCAAGGACATTTTCTCCTCGAAGCCCAGGGGGGTAAACCGGACCTCATCCGGCTTGACCAGGTCGTAGGTCACCGGAAACACGATGGCCGGAAGGCGATAGAGCCCGATCGACACGGTGTGCCGCTTCCGACCGAAGATGTCGGCCAGCTTCTCCTGGACCTGGATGAGTTGTGTCAGCGCCTCCTCCGTCACCGGATAGCCATTGGCAACACAGGCGGCAAGATAGGGACGGACGCGCTCCAGGCCCGGCGCAACCTGTACGCGTCGCTTCTGGTCCTTCGCGGCCTGAAAGAATGGATAGGCCGGGGCGGCTCCCTCCAGCTTGATCCGGATCTGGCGTGCGATGCCTTCGCAGGACCAGAGATCAGGTCGATTGCTGTCCTGCAGTTCGATCCGCAGTTCGCCGGTCTCCGCGTCCTGGTCTTTCAATTCGCCCTTGACCAGGGGGAGCCAGGCTTCAAGTTGCTCGGCCGTGACCGGCCGATTATCGGAGGCCGGCCGGCCCAGGAGTTGCGCGAAGTCTTTGAGGTTGATCGAGATCGTTGGCATGTCTTTTCGCTAGGCTCTAGGCGATGGGCTATAGGCTATAGGGGGAAATAAAACCAGCCTGCCGGTTTCGTGATCCTGTTCGTGCCTTGCTTTACCGATAGCCCAGTGCCTATTGCCCATGGCCTGCTAAAACCGTCCCCGCGTGGTCCGGATCAGGTCCAAATTGGTGGAGAAGAGGTCTCGGATATCGTGGATGCCCAAGGCCACCATCGCCATCCGATCCAGCCCAAGCCCCCAGGCGATCACCGGGACGTCCACGCCGAGCGGCAGCGTGACTTCCGGCCGAAACAGACCGGCTCCTCCCAGTTCGATCCAATTCAATTTAGGATGACGCACGTGGAGTTCAACCGACGGTTCGGTGAAGGGAAAATAGGCCGGCAGGAACCGGCTCTCCTTGGCTTGCGCCATTTCCACGGCAAATAAGTTGAGGAGGCCCAGCAGGGTGCGGAAATTGATGTCCGGCCCCAACACGATCCCCTCCACCTGAAAGAAGTCGCAGGCATGGGTGGCATCCACCGCATCGTAGCGGAAACACCGTGCGATCGAGAAATACTTGCCCGGCACCTTGGGCCCCGACGCCAAGGTGCGGGCCGACACCGCTGTGCCCTGGCTGCGCAGCACCAACCGCCGCGCGCGTTCCTGGTCGTAGGCGTAGCCCCACCCCGTTGACCCCGTTTTGCCCCCGTCCCGGTGCACGGCGGCCACCTGTGAGAGGAACGGCTCGTCGATCCCCCGCGCATGGGTCGGCTCCTTCACGAAATACACGTCGTGGATCGCTCTGGCTGGATGGAACTGGGGCATGTAGAGGGCGTCCATGTTCCAAAACTCGTTCTCGACCAGCGAGCCGCGCATTTCCTCAAACCCCATGCTCACCAGCTTGTGCTTCACCAGGTCGAGAAACTCGCGATAGGGATGGCGCTTGCCGGCGAGGACGCGCGGCGGGCGCAGGCTGATCGTGTACTTGCGGAAGCGCTTGGTGCGCCAGCTTCCGTCTTTGAGCAGTTCCGGCGTGAGTTGGGAGACTTCCTCTGACGGTCCCTGTTGGGCGAGGAGGTCGGCCGCACATTCCCCCTCGGGGGTCAGGACATACCAGCGATCGACATGGTCGTCGATCCGGAAGGGCTCGTTGGCGTTGCCGCGTTTGACCGCATGTTGCTCGACCACACGGCGTAACGGTTCGACAAGCGCCGTCAGTTCCCGTTTTGTTCCACGCAATTGCTGGAGCAGCGTCCGCAACGACTCGGCCGTGGGGCTGGGGCTCCCAGTCGCTTCCACGCAACCCCCGCTCACGATCCGGATCGCCCCCTCCTTTTTCAGGGAGCCGATGGCGCCGCTCATCTCGCTGGCATCGAGTCCCTCGCGGGACTGGATGTCCTGGATCGTGAGACGCTTGCCGGTCTGGCCTGCGTCTCGGACGGCCGACAGGATCCGCTCCACCGGCGAATATTTTTCAAAATAACGCTCGCCGATCTTGGTGAGGGAGACAAACAGCGTGACGGTTTCATGCTGGACGCGGATGAGTGACTTGGCGAGCAGCCACCCGATGGCCATGCTGACCTGGGACGCTTCGAGCGAGGCGTGCTGGGAGATCTCATCGTCCCGCAAGGAGCCGGAAGGAGCCTTCGCTTGTTCTGCCTTCAGTGCGGTGAGGACCTTGATCTCCAGAGGGTGCAAGCTGTCGATGAGCGCCGTCATGTTCATCGGTGTCTGGCGGTGTCTCGCGTGGTTGCGTTACCGTCTGCGGGGGCCATCGGTTTTGGTCCCGGCTGTCTTCTTGGGTGCCTGGACGGAGTCCCGCAGGGCTTGGATCGTCTTGCCGTAATCGGCGCTGGAAAAAATCGCCGAGCCCGAGACCAGGATGTCGGCTCCGGCCTGGATGATGCCGGCTGCGTTCGCCACCTTGACTCCGCCGTCGACTTCCAATAGCGCGGCGCTGCCGGTCCGGTCGATGAGTTGTCTGGCCCGCGCGATCTTGTCGAGCACGGAGGGGATGAAATGCTGGCCGCCGAACCCCGGGTTCACGGACATCACCAGCAGCAGGTCCGCGTCCACGAGGATCTCCTCGACGGTGCTGAGCGACGTGGCCGGGTTGAGCGTCACCCCCGCCTTGACGCCTCGCTCTTTGATGGACTGGACGGTGCGGTGGAGGTGCGGGCAGGCTTCCACGTGGACCGTCAGATAGTCGGCGCCCGCTGCCGCGAACTCCGGAATGAAGGCGTCCGGGTTCGTCATCATCAAATGAACGTCGAGGGGCAACTTCGTAACCTTGCGGAGGGCCTCCACGATCGGCGGCCCGACGGTCAGGTTTGGCACGAAGTGGCCGTCCATGACGTCGATATGGAGCAGGTCCGCCCCCGCAGCCTCCACGCGCGCGACTTCCTCCGCAAGGCGAGCGAAGTCTGCGGAGAGGATGGAGGGAGCGATGCGCAGGCTTGGACGAGTCATCAACGGTCGGCCTTTCGGAGCCGGGCGGCAAAAAAAACGTCCATCGAGTGGGAGTTCAACAGGGTCGAGAAATTTCCCTGGGCGGTCAGAAGGTCACGACCGGAGTCCGGTAGCCAGGGCGCAACAGGTTCGCGGCGGAACTCCGCGTGCTGCTTGCAGAAATGCTCGATCACGTCCTCGTTTTCGTCTGGTTCGGTGGAGCACGTACTATAGACGAACACCCCGCCTGGTCGCAAGAGGCCGCTGACGCGCTCCAACAGTGTCCGCTGCAGAGTCTGATGAGCGGTCAGGCTGCGTTCGTCTTTGTGCCATTTTCCTTCCGGGTGACGCCGGAGGACGCCCAGCCCGGAGCAGGGAGCGTCCAACAAGATGCGATCAAAGGGGCGGCTGAATAAGTCCTTCTCTATCCGAATCGCGTCCCCGGTCGCGTCGGACGCGACGGTCCTGACGTTCGTGATCCCCATCCGCCGGCAGTTCTCCTCCAACCGGCGCAGGCGTATCGGCTGGCGATCCATCGCGACGATCTCTCCACGGTTCTGCATCAACGCCGCCAAGTGGGTGGTTTTGCCTCCCGGCGCGGCACAGGCGTCCAGGATGCGCTCGCCTGGTTGTGGGTCCAGAAGCGGCGCCACCAATTGTCCGGCTTCATCCTCTACGTACAAGAGCCCGTCCTGAAACTGAGGCAGATCCGCGACGGGTCCGCATTTTTCCAGCACCAACCCGACAGGGCTGACTTGCGTAGGGGTGACGATGTGGCCGGTCCGGGACAAACTTGCCGCCAGGGCCTCACGGGTGATGCGCAGGCGATTGGTCCGGATGGTCAGGGGCGGAATCGCCAGGGTGGCGCGACAGAGTGCCTCGGCCCGGTCGGCGCCGAGCCGCGTCAGCCATCGTGCAGCCAGCCAGGAAGGACAGGAATGGCGAATGGCCAAGGCAGCCACCGGGTCGAGGTCGGGATCGGGCCAAGGCGGGGCCGGCTCTCGGATCAAGGAGCGAAGGACCGCGTTGACGAAGCCGCTCCAGTCTTTCGCCGGTATCCGAGCGGTCGGCCGAATCGATTTCGCGAGGGCGACCGATTCGTTGACCGCCGCCGATGGGGGGATGCGTTCGAGAAAGAGCAGTTGGTAGGCGGCAAGCCGCAGGGCTGTGGCTACGACGCGCGGCAAGCGTTCGATCGGCCGGTCCGCGACGTGGACCAAGCGCCAGTCGAGCGTGGCTTTGTGGCGGAGCACGCCGTAGACCAGCTCGAAGGTCAACGCTCGATCGCGTGCGTCCAGGCCGGCCCGGCTGAGGCGACGGTCCAGCACCTCGTCGGCGAAGGCCGCGCTATGCTCGATCTCCAGCAGGGCTTCCAGCGCCACGGACCTGGCCCCGCCCCCGGTCTTCATGGTCCACCAACGGTCACGGTCTGGGGGCCTGCGCCGAGCGTCAGCCCCGGCGTGAGAGGATGACCGGCCAGGTACTGGGCGACGCTCATCCGGCGGCTGTTGGCCGGTTGAAACTCCGTGATGGCCAGCAGGCCGCCGCCGGTCGCCACCAGCAACCCCTCTTTGGTGACTTCGACGATCGTCCCGGGAGGCGCTGCGCTGGCCGGTCGGTCAAGGGCCGAGGCCCGCCAGATGATCCAGCGATCATCCTTTGCATAAGTATAGGCCCCGGGCCATGGATTCATCCCGCGCACTCGGTTTGCGATGGCGGTGGCCTCCAGCGTCCAGTTGATCAGGCCGTCTTCTTTCTTGAGGAGGGGCGCCATCGTGGCCTGGGTTGAATCTTGCGGACAAGGGACCAAGGCGCCGGCCTTGAGGCGTCGGAGCGTTTCAATCAGCAGCGTTCCGCCGACCGCCGACAGTTTCGCAGACAGTGTGCCGGCCGTGTCGTCCGGCGCGATTGGCATGGACTCCTGCAGGAGAATGGCGCCGGTGTCCATGCCTTCATCCATCAACATGGTCGTGATGCCGGTTTCCCGTTCGCCGTTGATGATGGCCCATTGGATCGGCCCGGCGCCTCGGTATTTCGGGAGCAGCGAGGCATGGACGTTGATGCAGCCTTTAGGCGGAATGGCAAGGATCGTCGGGGTGAGGATGCGGCCGAAGGCGGCCACGACAAAACAATCCGGTTGCCAAGCCCGGAGCGCATCTAAAAAGGCTGGGTCCTTCATCTTCGTCGGTTGCAAGAGCGGCAGGCCCTCTCGAAGACAGACCTGCTTGATCGGCGCAGTCGCCGGCTCCTGTCCCCGCCCCTTCGGCCGGTCCGGCTGTGTCACCACTCCCACGACCGACTCGTCCGAGTGCAAGAGCGCTTCCAGCGTGGGCACCGCGAAATCTGGCGTTCCCATGAACACGATACGCATGGAGTTGCTTTAACATGCCACTGGGGGGAAATCAACTTGGACAAATCGGCCTCCTTGCTTGACAAGACCGTAGGGTTCCACTAGGGTTCAATGCGCTACTTGCTTGGTCCGGCCTGCCCTGTCCTGCTGTCGAGGACTCAACAGAGGAAGGCTTGTGGACCGCTTTCACTCCGCAAGCGATGTCGGCAGAACCACTCTCGGCGAAGCTCTTCGCATGGCAACTCCGAGCCTAGCCTGAAGTCGGCAGTACATTCTCAGGGATAGGAGGCGCCTGTCATGAGGATCGAGCAGACCTGCTGGGCGGAAACGACGGGATGGACTCCGGCCCCCCCAGGACGTTTGGGCGGGACTGCGCAATTGACCTTGCTCTTCGGTAGTCGGGCGATCCTCAAAGAAAAGCCGCTTCTCACCGAGGTCACGGAAGCCTATCCCAACGCCCACCTCATGGGCTGTTCCACTGCCGGCGAGATTTGCGGTACCCGCGTGCTGGATGAGTCGTTGATCGTCACCGCCGTGCATTTTGACGACACGCATGTGAAGGGGGCCAGCACCACTATTGCCGAAAAAGAAGACAGTTTCGCCGCCGGTGAGCGTCTGGCGCAGTCTCTTGAGAAAGACGGATTGGTCCACGTCTTTGTGCTCTCCGATGGCCTGGCCATCAACGGCAGTGAACTCGTCAAGGGGCTGGTGAAGGGTCTGCCGGACGGCGTCACGGTCACGGGAGGGCTGTCCGGGGACGGAGAGCGCTTTCAGGAAACCTTGGTGGTATGGGATGGGGCTCCCCAATCGAGGTTGATCGCGGCGCTCGGCTTGTACAGCAACCGTCTGAGGGTCGGGTACGGTTCGTTGGGTGGCTGGGATTCCTTCGGGCCCGAGAGGCTGGTGACCAGGTCCAAAGGAAACGTGCTGTACGATTTGGACGGAAAGTCGGCGTTGGCCCTGTACAAACAATATCTCGGCGATCACGCAGCGGGCCTGCCGGCCACCGGGCTGATGTTCCCGTTGAGCGTCAGAATTCGAGGGGAGGCAACCGGCGTCGTCAGGACCGTTCAATCCGTGGATGAGCGGCAGCAGAGCATGACCTTTTTCGGGGACATTCCGGAAGGCTCGTACGCGCAACTCATGAAGACGAATTTCGACCGGTTGATTGATGGAGCCGTCAGAGCGGCCAAGGCCAGTTCTGAAGTCGCCGGTTCTTCCTCCACGGACCTGGCGGTGCTCATCAGTTGCGTCGGCAGGAAGCTGGTGCTCAAACAGCGAATCGAGGAAGAGATCGAAAGCATCCAAGGGGTCCTGGGCACCCAAACCGTTTTGACCGGCTTTTATTCCTACGGAGAGATTGCCCCCATCATGTCCAGCACCAAGTGCGAGTTGCACAATCAGACGATGACCATCACGACGTTCTCCGAACGATAGCCATGCCGCGCCACAGGCTGCTGGCCCGTCAGCTCAAGCAGTTCTTCTCCGGGGTTCAGTCCTTTCCGAAGGAATGGCAAGGCTTCCTGGACGCGGTGGACAAGGCCTACTGCGAAGCCGACGAAGACCGGAACAGGCTGGAGCGCTCCCTCGAGCTGAGCTCTCAAGAACTGCTCCAGGCCAACTCGGAAATGCGTGCGGTGGTGCAGGCCTTCCCCGATATCTTCTTTCTGCTCGACTCGGACGGCACCATCGTGGATTTCAAAGGCGGGAACGCTTCCGACTTCTACCTCCTGCCGCAGCACCTGGTCGGGAAGCGCATCCAGGATGTGCCACTGGGGAACGTGGGCCAGCGGTTCGACGCGGCCATTCAGGACGTAGGGAAAGGGAGGACGAGCGTCAGCTTGGAATATTCCCTGCAGGTGCAAGGGCGGGATGATTGCTACGAAGCCAGGCTCGTGCCGCTGCATGAGAACCAGATCCTGGCGATCGTGCGCAACATCAGCGAGCGGAAACGGGCCGAGGCTGCGCTTCGGGAGAGCGAGGAGCGGTTTCGTCAGCTGGCAGAGAACCTTCACGAAGTCTTCTGGATATCCGACCGCGACCTGACCAGGATCATCTACATCAGTCCTATGTATGAGAAGATCTGGGGCCGGACCTGCCAGAACCTCTACGAGGATCCGCTATCCTTTCTGGAGGCCATCCATCCGGGCGATCGTCCACGCATCCGTGCCAATCTTGCGCAACGGCAAAAGCGCCAGGGGGTGGAGTTCGAGCACGAGTATCGAATCATCCGGACGGATGGATCGGTCCGCTGGATTTTCGATCGAGGCTTTCCGATACGGAATGAGGCCGGCCAGGTCTATCGCTTCGCCGGGATTGCGGAGGATATCACTGAGCGCAGGCAGCTTGAGGAGCAACTGCACCAGACACAGAAGATGGAAGCAATCGGTAAACTCGCCGGCGGGATCGCCCACGATTTCAATAACATCCTCACCGCGATCCTGGGGTATGGCGATCAGTTGCTACGCCGGCTTCCGGAGGATGTCCGCTTGCGGCACCCCGTGGCGGAAATCTGCAAGGCTGCCGAACGGGCCGCGGGGCTGACCGGACAGCTCCTGGCCTTCAGCCGACGCCAGATGCTGCAGCCGAAGTCCCTGGACCTCAACGTGGTCGTCAGCAACATGGTGGCGCTGTTCCAGCGGTTGATCGGCGAGCACATTACCTTGGTGACCACGCTTGATCCAGCAGTCGGTGCGATCAAGGCGGACCAGGTCCAACTGGAACAAGTGCTCGTCAACGTGGCCGTCAACGCGCGGGATGCCATGCCTGGTGGCGGCACCCTGACCATTGAGACAGGGAACTCGGAGTTGGACGCCGATGCCGCAGCTCGTCTCGGTTGCCAGCCCGGTTCTTACAGAAGGCTGATAGTACGGGATACCGGCTGCGGGATGGACGCCGACACACAAGCCCATTGTTTCGAACCGTTCTTCACCACCAAGCCGGTCGGGAAGGGAACGGGGCTGGGCCTGGCCACGGTCTATGGGATCGTCCAACAGAGCGGGGGCGCCATCGAGATCGAAAGCGCACCGGGCTGCGGGACGACCGTTCGAATCTACCTGCCCAGCGTCCCGTACGTGGACGTGGCGGTGCCGGCAACGGGTGGCGAGATCAAGCCGGCACCCGGCACCGAAACCATCTTGTTGGTCGAGGACGAGATCGTGCTGCGGGAGCTGATTCGTGACGTACTCAAGGAAAGCGGCTATGTTGTGTTGGAAGCGGATGGGGTCGAGGATGCGTTACGGCTGAGCCGGCAGCACACCGGTCCGCTTCACCTGCTCCTGACCGATGTGGTGATGCCGGGCATGAGCGGTCGTGAATTAGCCCAGCAGATGGTCGTATCCAACCCCCAGATGAAAGTGCTCTACATGTCCGGCTACACGGATGACGCCATTGTCCAGCACGGCGTCCTGGAGGAAGGGATCCCGTTTCTTCCGAAACCCTTCACGCCGGAAACCCTTGAGTGCAAAGTTCGCGAAGTGCTGGCGCATACGTCGAAAAAGTAACCGCTCGCGACATCGCTCAGTCTGTCCCCCTGTTGCAGCGACTTGGCCGGTTGCCTTGACTTCTCGCTCTACCCATTGGTAGTATCCGACCGCGGGGTGGAGCAGCCTGGTAGCTCGTTGGGCTCATAACCCAAAGGTCAGAGGTTCAAATCCTCTCCCCGCAACCACCCTTCCCCTTGATCCATCAATCACTTCGGTCGGTGCGGGCTTCCTTCGGGGAGCCCTGCTAAACCGTCACTGTGCTAAAATTGTGCTATTTTCCCGCCTGACACGGTCGAGAACCTCCACACCGGCTCGCAAACTTTCTGGATAATGGTGCGCGTAGCGCGTCACCATGGAGACGGTTTTCCATCTCCCCAGTTTCTGAACGGCGTAGAGATCCACTCCAGCCTGGACGAGTCGCGTCGCAAACGTGTGACGGAGATCATGGAAACGGAACCGCTCGATTCCGGCTTTCCTCATCGTCGGATAGAACACGCGCAGTAGATCTCGGGCATCCAGCCGGTTCCCGGCCCCGTTGAAAAAGACAAAACTCGTCGTGAGCGATCTGACTTTGGCCCTCGCCTTGAGCACCTCCAAGGCACTCGCATTCACCGGCAGAGTGTCGGTACACCCGTTCTTCTGCACCAGCAGGGTAATGGTTCGACGAAAGAGATCCACCTGCGGCCATTGCAGGTTCAGGATCTCACTCTGCCGGAGCCCGGTGTGCAT
>SCVQ01000088.1 GCA_004296865.1 Nitrospirota bacterium | reverse complement strand
CAAGGAAACGGAAAGTCCGGTTGATCGATCCAGGCCGACGCGACGTGCCCCGCCAGGTGATTGACGCCGATCAGCGGGACCCCCGCGGCATACGCCATCGCCTTCCCGAAACTGACCCCGACCAAGAGCGCACCGGCCAACCCGGGTCCGCGCGTGACGGCGATGGCGTGGAGGTCCAGCCAGTCGATCGCGGCTTGCCGCATGGCCTCCGCGACGATCGCCTCCACCGTCTCGATGTGGCGACGCGCGGCCAGTTCCGGCACGACCCCTCCGTACCGGCCGTGGACCTCGTGCTGGGAATAGAGGACGCTGGAGGCGATCCGGCCCTCGCCGCAGATGATGGCGGCTGCGGTTTCGTCACAAGAGGTTTCCAGCCCCAGGATGGCCGGAGTCGGCGTGGTGGGACTCGAGGCCTTCATTCAGACGTCATGGCTTTCCAGTCGATGACTCCCCATGGATCGACGAGAAGGAGTGCAGGAGAGGGTCTAGCGACACGCGAGAACCTGCCGATACAGAACGACCCTCGTGGGGATACCGCCACGAGGGTCGCCCGATTGTCCAGCCCGAGCCTCGACGACGCAGTACCTGCATGCCGTTGCCGTGAGCTTCTCAGGAGTGCCGGGGTCAGACTTCTGCCATCGCCTCCTCTTCCACAAACAACGGCGCGTCGTCCCGCAACGTCACTTTGACCTTGCGGGCGTCTTTGAAGCGGCCCTTGAGCAACTCTTCCGAGAGCGGGTCGCCGATGTTTTTCTGGATGGCTCGGCGCATCGGCCGCGCGCCATACAGGGGTTGATATCCTTCTTTGATGAGCCATTGCTTGACGTCGTCCCCGACCTCAAGCTGCACGCCGCGCTCCAGGAGGCGCGCATTCAGTTCCTTGATCAGGATGTCGACGATGATGATCAGGTGTTCCTTTTCCAACTGATGGAAGACGACCACCTCGTCGATCCGGTTCAGGAACTCGGGGCTGAACGACCGCCGCAGTTCCGACAGCACCTCGTCCTTGATTCGCCGGTTCTGTTCGGCTTCGGCGCGTTGGAAGCCGAGCGACACCCCCTTCTGGATGAACTTGGTCCCCAGATTGGAGGTCATAATCACGACGGTGTTTTTGAAGTCCACCTTGCGGCCCAGGCTGTCCGTGAGCACGCCGTCGTCCAGGACTTGCAGCATCACGTTGAAAATGTCCGGATGCGCCTTCTCGATTTCATCAAACAGCACCACCGAATAGGGCCGCCGACGGACACGTTCGGTCAACTGTCCGCCTTCCTCGTACCCCACATATCCCGGAGGGGCGCCGAACAAGCGCGAACTGGTAAATTTCTCTTGGTATTCGGACATGTCGATCCGAATCAACGCGTCCTCGGAATTGAACAGGAATTCCGCCAGGGCTCTCGCCAACTCCGTTTTGCCGACTCCGGTCGGGCCCAGGAAAATGAAGGACCCGATAGGCTTCTTGGCTTCCTTGAGGCCGGCACGGGATCGGCGAATGGCTCGGCAGACCGCCGAAATCGCCTCGTTCTGCCCCACGATCCGCTTGTGGAGGAACTCTTCCATGTTCAGAAGCTTGTTGGACTCTTCTTCCTCAAGCTTGAAGAGCGGAATGCCGGTCATTTTCGACACCACATAGGCGACATCGTCTTTCGAGATGACCGGCCGGTTCTTTTCCTGGTTTTTCTTCCACTCGCGCTTCGATTCGTCCAGGAGCTTGCGGAGCCGTTCTTCTTCTTCCCGGAACTTCACCGCTTCCTCGAAGTTCTGGAGAGAGATGGCCAGTTCCTTGTCGCGGGACATTTTCTTGAGTTCCTGCTCGAGGGCCTTGAGCTCCGTCGGCAGTGCGTAAGCCTGTAGCTTCGCGCGCGAACCTGTTTCGTCGATCAAGTCGATGGCTTTATCGGGCAGAAACCGGTCGGTGATGTACCGGTCCGAGAGCTTGACCGCTTCCGTGATGGCTTCTTCCGTAATCTCCACCCCATGGTGCTCTTCGTACCGATCCCGGAGACCTTGAATGATCCGGATCGTTTCGTCGATGCTGGGCGGCTGCACGTGAATGGGCTGGAAGCGCCGCTTCAACGCGCCGTCTTTTTCGATGTGTTTGCGGTATTCATCCAGCGTCGTGGCGCCAATGCACTGGATCTCGCCACGGGAGAGCGCAGGCTTAAGCATATTGGAGGCATCGATGGACCCCTCCGCCGCTCCGGCTCCCACGAGGGTGTGCAGTTCGTCGATAAAGATGATGATGTTTCCGGCCTGCACGATCTCCTTCATGACGACCTTCAACCGCTCCTCGAACTGGCCGCGATACTTGGTGCCGGCCACGAGCGAGCCCAGGTCCAGCGCGATCACACGGCGGTTCAAAAGATTATCGGGCACTTCGGAGGCCACGATGCGCTGGGCCAGACCTTCCACGATCGCCGTTTTGCCGACGCCGGACTCCCCGATGAGGACCGGGTTGTTCTTGGTCCGTCGGCTGAGAATCTGCAGCACGCGCTCGATCTCGTCGGCCCGTCCGATCACCGGGTCGAGCTGTCCCTCTTGGGCCAGTTGCGTCAGGTCGCGGCCGAACTCATCCAGGGCGGGCGTGTTGCTTTTGCGGTCCCGTTCACGCGGCGCGGCCTTGCGCAAGAAGGTGACGGTCAATTGCCGGGCGGTCAGGAGATTGGCGCCGAGACTCCGGAGAATCTTGCCGCCGATCCCCTCTTCTTCCCGCAACAGGCCGAGCAAGAGGTGTTCGCTGCCGATATGATTGTGTCCGAGCAGGCGGGCTTCTTCAACGCCGTACTCGATCACCTTCTTGACGCGCGGGCTGAAGGGGATTTCGCCGAAGGTCATCGTGGTGCCGCCGCCCGGGAGGTTCCGCTCGATCTCGAGCCGAATCTGCTCGGTGGACAGCCCCATCTTCTTAATGATCATGAGGGCAATGCCGTCTGACTCACGAAGAATAGCCAGGACGAGGTGTTCTGTGCCCAGGTAATCATTCTGATGACGCTCGGCCTCTTCCCTGGCCAGGATGATGATCTTCCGACCCTTATCCGTGAATCGTTCGAACATCCTTCCTCCTTTGGTTCGCTGCGATAGCTGACCGAGGCGCGGGAACTCTTAAAAATCTGTCATAATTCTATCGGCAGGACTGGTTTCTGTCAAGCCCCGATGCAGCTCGGAGAATGCGACGAACCGCGCTTTTTCATCTTCTCTTCAAGCCGATCCGCAGACTTAGTCGATTATCGTTTGTTAGGATAGCATTCGTTGACAAGCTTCCCGCCTCCCGATACAATTCCACCCCGTTTCCACCCGCGCTTCCTTGCCGCTTCCGTCCCGCGCGTTGAGCGTAGGCGTTGAACGTGACGATGAGATCCGCAACCAAGATACCCATGAAAACGATCGGCATTCTGACCAAGCCCAAGTTCCCCGATGTCAAACACATCCTCAAGGACCTTGTGGCCTGGCTGAGGGAACGACAGAAAGAAGTCCTCGTCGATGGTAAGACGGCCGCCCTCATCGACGAGCCCCCCGTTCACAAGAAGACCCAGATTGCGGCACTGGCCGATATGGTCATTGTTTTGGGCGGCGACGGGACGATGTTAAGCGCCGCCCGTCTCGTCGAGGAACGAGGCGTGCCCATTCTGGGAGTGAACATGGGCGGGCTGGGGTTCCTGACCGAGGTCAGCCTTGAGCATCTCTATCCGTCGCTCGAACGGGTATTCGCGCAGGAGTATTCGCTCGACGACCGCTTGATGATCCGTGCCCAGATGCATCGCCACGGGGAACACGTGGCGCAAGCCACCGTGCTGAACGACGTGGTCGTCAGCAAGGGGACCCTCTCGCGTATGATCGAGATCCAGATCATGATCGACGGGAAGTTTGTGACGAACTTGCGTGGGGACGGGCTGATTGTGTCCAGCCCGACCGGGTCCACCGCCTATTCCCTGTCGGCAGGCGGGCCGATCATCACGCCGTCCATCCAGGCTTTGATCCTCACGCCGATCTGCCCGCACACGCTGACGCACCGCCCGCTCCTGATTCCGAGCAGCGCGGCCTTGGAAGTGACGCTGACCAGTGAGGATGAGGGGGCCATGACCACCTTTGACGGGCAGGTCGGCATCGCGATGACGCAGGGGGATACGGTGGCGATCGGCGCATCAGAGCACCGTACGCGCCTTGTCCGGTTCTCGGACCGGACCTATTACGACGTGATCCGCAGGAAGCTGAAATGGGGAGAAGGTTAGCGGCCGGCCGGCACCTTGCACGTCTCCCGTTTGTTCCGGACCTGGGCGAGCATCTCTTGGTTGGAAGAAAACTTAAATTCCCCGATCCCGTCGTTGGACGGGCTACGTTCTTGTTCCGCTTTTTCCAGGAGACGTAGCGCAGCGGCGTCGACCGTCTGCACCTTCCGTTCTTCGAGCAGCCCACAGAGTCGCCCTACCACGCCGTCGATCGTGCTCCGGTCGCGGGCGGGCTGGGCATTCAGGTGCCGACTTACCACCTCGCTGCACCACTCCCCGTCCCGCTTGGCGACTCCGACCAGTCCTTCGCTGGCCTTGCGCGCCCACCCGGCGAGAAAGACACCGTCGATCACTTTGCCGGAGGCCTCGTCGTAGGCTTGAAAGAGCGCGTCATCGGGATCGTGGTTGGTTTTCGACGGATTGGTCACGAAGACGCCGTTTCTGTACGGCAATCCGAGCGTTTCGTCCACCCGGTCCCCGACGGCAAAGACGACGCTGTCGCAAGGAAGCTCATAGTATTGTTTCAGCCCAACCGCCGCGGTGTCTTCCCCCTTGGGTTCCAGCTTGGTTTCCTCGATCTCCAGAGCGCGGACGCGGTTTTGCCCATCCGTCAAGATTCGGCGGGGCGACGCCAGAAAACGGAACCCTATCTTGCTCGGGCTTGTCAGCGGCTCGCACTTGGTGAACTCATCCAGCATGTCCTTGAGGATCTCGTTGGGGTTCTGTCCCACCGCCTCCAACCGTGGCCGGATGCGGGCGAATTCCTCGGCCAAGGCTTTCTGGTCGATGATGGAACAAACGGCGCGAATCTCTTTGGGGTTGTATTTGCGTTCCAGCGGGCCGCGCCTCGCGATCGCCGTGACCTGCTCGACGCGTTTGTATTGCACCAGCCAATGGGTGATATCGACCATCACATCGCCGACTCCGATGATAGCCACCCGGCGGCCCATTTCGAACGGACGCTCGGCAAAGCCGGGCAAGCGATTGAAATGGTACACCACGTCCTTGGCATGGTAGACCCCGATCGCTGAGTCCCCCTCCACGCCGATCGTCTTCGTGCCTTGCGCGCCCGTCGCGAAGACCATAGCGCTGGCCCCGAGGCCTCGCAGGTCTTCGATCGTCAGGTCTTTCTTGTTGCCGACCGACACGTTCCCGAAATAATGCACGTTTGGGCGCTCCAGAATCTCCCAGTAGGTCTTTCGCAATCCTCCGCGCAGCTTCAACTTGTTCGGGAAGATTCCGTACTCGGCGAGTCCCCCGAACTTGATGTCGCGGTTCAGAATCACCACTTCATGCCCGGCCTTTGCCATGAAGCTGGCCACGGACATGCCGGCTGGGCCGGCCCCTACCACGACGATCAGATGTCCCCGCTGATCCCCTGCTATCGCCATCACGCAACCCCGTCCTTCCGTAGGTATGCTGTCACCATCCTGCCACGCAACGGCCTGTCTTGCGGAAATGCCAAAAAGTCCCGCGAATTTAGCACGGCGGGTTTAGAATTGTCAAAATCATCGCACGGTTAGCGACGACGCGATCTCTTTTTGGAGGGGGATTTATCCGGGCCGGTCATTCTCCAGGGATCGAGCAGGGCATCAAGTTTGGCGACAGGCAGGATTTGCTGGCTGGCCGCCACCTCACGAACGGTCTTGCCGGTCCGATAGGCTTCTTTCGCGATCTTGGCGGCCGCGTCATAGCCGATCGCCGGCGCCAAAGCCGTGCACATGGCCAGGCTTTGCTCGATGGAGTTTCGGCACCGTGTTTCGTTGGCCGTGATGCCTTCGATGCAGCGAGCCGAAAAGTTTTCGGACGCCGTAGCCAGCAGCTCAATGGATTGCAGGAGGTTGTAGGCCATCACGGGGAGCATGACGATCAGCTCGAAATTGGCCGCCTGCCCTCCCACCGTAATGGCGACGTCGTTTCCGATGACTTGTGCCGCCACCATCGTGACGGACTCGGCAATCACCGGGTTGACCTTGCCCGGCATGATGGACGAGCCCGGTTGCGTGTCCGGCAGGATGATCTCCCCCAGCCCACAGCGAGGGCCCGATCCCAGCCACCGGATATCGTTGGCGATCTTCATCAGGCTGACCGCAATGGTGCGCAACTGCCCACTGGCTTCGACCAGGGAGTCCTGGGCGGACTGCGCTTCGAAATGGTTGGCGGCTTCTTTGAATAGGCAGCCGGTTTCACGGGAGACGAGAGCCAGCACGCGGGGTGCAAAAGCCGGGTTGGCATTCAATCCGGTTCCCACGGCTGTGCCGCCGAGCGCGACCTCGCTCAAGGTCTGCTGTGCCTGCTGGATCCGGCCCAGCCCCAGTTCGATCTGACGGGCATAGCCGCTGAACTCCTGTCCGAGCCGGATCGGGGTGGCATCCTGCAGATGGGTCCGGCCGATTTTCACGATGGAGTCGAAGGCCCTGGCCTTTGTTTTCAAGGCACGGTGCAGGCGAGACAGAGAGGGTTTGAGCTGCCGATCGAGCAGCTCCGCTGCAGCGACGTGGATGGCGGTCGGGATCACGTCGTTACTGGACTGCCCCATATTCACGTGATCGTTTGGGTGGACGAGCTTGCCGCCCCGCGTCCCCCCGAGCAACTCGCAGGCCCGGTTGGCGATCACCTCATTGGCATTCATATTGGTGGAGGTGCCGGAGCCGGTCTGGAAGATGTCGAGCGGGAATTCATCATCCCAGGTGCCGGCTACCACTTCCCTCGCGGCCGTACGGATCGCCCCAGCCACGTTCTTGTCCAGCAACCCGAGCGATTCGTTGACCGTGGCGGCGGCCCCTTTGATCAAGCCAAGGGCCCGAATAAAGGCGCGCGGGAATCGGAGCCCGCTGATCGGGAAATTTTGGACGGCCCGCGCGGTCTGTACCCCATAGTAGGCCTCCGCCGGTACTTCCAACTCCCCCATCGTATCTCGTTCGATGCGCATTTTCCGTGGACTGGCTGGCTGGTCTTTTTTCATGGGTCCTTTCCCGCTACGAGAGAGTGACAGTGATGGCTACTTTCATGGCCGCACGATGTTGGTCGAGCATCTTAATCCAACGTCTTTGCGCGTACAAGAGCTTCCTGCACGGTGCTCCTGGCTCTTCCGTTGACAGGCCAACTTGGGCAGGCTATCGTGCCTCGCGGGCCGCAGCGGACGCGCAGTGGACGATAGCGATGAGAAGATCACAAGATGGAGGAGCAATGAACGGTCTTGTAAGCGGAATGAGAGTGGCAGCCACCGTGCTGGTTGGGTTCGCTGTGCTGGGGGCCGTTGGGGAAGCGGCTGCCGACGATCTGAAAATCGCCGACGGTCTGACAGTGACCATCGAATATACGTTGATGCTGCCCGATAAGACCGTCATCGACAGCAACGTCGGCAAGCGGCCGTTTACCTATACCCAAGGTCAACCGGAAATTTTGCAAAGCCTCCAAAAGGCCTTGGTCGGCATGAAGGCCGGTCAGAAAAAACAGGTGGATTTGCTCGCCGAGCAGGCCTTCGGTCTCCATGACAAAACTGCGACCATGACGATCGAGCGGGCCAAGGCGCCTCCCGATGTCGCAGTTGGCTCGGTGATGCGGGCCCCGGACAGTCGGCCTGGTGTGGTGCTGGAGGTTTCGGAAAAGGCCGTCGTGCTCAACATGAATCACCCGCTGGCCGGCAAAAATATCCTCTTCGACGTAAAAATAATCAAGGTTGACCGGGCTCAGCCTGGGTCTAGTAAAACGCCATAACACGCAGAAGAAGTCGCCCAGATTACCCGTCCAATTACCGAATAACTTGCCCGAAGGCTTGCCGAGATTGCGCGCCAAAGCGGTAGTAATAATCCCGACTTGGCGGCGGTCAAGAGGCAGGACGCCCATCTGTCCTTTCGCATCACCGGATTCGCAGACCTTGACATTTTTCCATCCTGAATTATTTATCCC
>SCVQ01000087.1 GCA_004296865.1 Nitrospirota bacterium | reverse complement strand
CGCGCCGCGCGCCCGCTCCCCCGACTCCCACGGAGGACGCCGCACCATCCGGTGCGCCTCATCGTCACGTCCCCGCATGGCAGGAATCTCGTCTTCCACCCGCTCACCGCCCTGCGATCGATCGGCCAGTTTCACCGCCGCGGCCGCCACCTCCACCGGATCGAACTGTGCCGCAAGCGACTCGACGACGACCCGGAAGCGATCCAGGTCGCCTGCCGCGAGGACCTCCTGAATGGAGGTCCTCATCCGCTCCAGCCGCTTCGCTCGAAGGTCGGCGACGGTCGGCACCGTGATGATGTCGATCCTGGATTTCGTGAGCTGCTCGATGTTCCGCATCAACCGCTGTTCGCGTGGTTCGACGAGGGTGACGGCCGCCCCTTCCCGCCCGGTCCGTCCGATGCGGTGGACATAGACCTCGGGCGCCGAGGGCACATCGTAATTCACCACATGCGACACGTGGGGAATGTCCAAACCTCTGGCGGCCACGTCCGTGGCCACGAGGAGTTCGATCTGCCCCGACCGGAACGCCTGCATCACGCGATCGCGTTGGGGCTGGCTCAGGCCTCCATGAATGGCCTCGGCCCGGTGCCCGCGGCCGTTCAGCATCGCGGTCAACTCATCGACTTCCAGGCGAGTCCGGCAGAAGACGAGGGCCGACTTCGGGCTCAGCATGGCCAAGACACGGGCCAGGGCCGCCACCTTGTAGGGCCTCGTGACGAGGTAGGCGGTCTGGTGCACGCGGGGGGCCGCCCCGGCCTTGACCGGCTCCCGCGCAATCTTGACCTCCACCGGATCCTTTAAATGGCGGCGCGCGATGGACGCGATGCGGGGCGGCATGGTCGCCGAAAACAGCGCCGTCTGCCGGCCGGCGGGAGTCTGCTCAAGAATGGCATCCAGATCCTCGGCGAATCCCATGTCGAGCATCTCGTCGGCCTCATCCAGCACGACGATGTGCAGATGTTTAAGCTCAAGAGTGCGGCGGCGGATATGATCCAGCGCCCGCCCCGGCGTGGCCACGACGACATCGACGCCACGTTTGAGCGCATGGAGCTGGGGGCCGATCGCCTGCCCTCCATACAGCGCGAGCACCGCGATCCGCAGCTCCTTGCCGTAGCGCTGGACGGCCTCGCTCACTTGCATCGCCAATTCCCGCGTCGGCACGAGGATGAGCGCGGAGGGATGCCGCCGCGGCAAGCGAGCCACGAGTTGGAGCAGGGGCAGCGTGAAGGCGGCCGTCTTGCCCGTCCCCGTTGCGGCCTGGCCCAGCAGGTCGCGCCCGGCCAAGAGGGGCGGGATGCCCTCCCGCTGGATCGGCGTGGGCTCCTCGTATCCCAAGGTCTCCAGCGTGGTGAGCAAGGTGGCTTCGAGACCGAGCGCCGCGAAGCCCGGGGAGAAGCCTCTCGCTTGCGGAGCCGTGGGTGGATGATTCGTGTCTGCTTTCATAGGATGTGTCTCAGTTCCTTTCTGGGAATGCGCGCAGTGTGAAGAACAGGAATGCGCCCGTTGTTCTGTCCGATCAGTACAAGAGAGGGTCCACTGAGTTCCTGTGGTCAGGACGCAGGAACGGATAGTCGGTATAGCCCTTCTCATCGCCCCCGTAAAAGGTCTCGGGCTGAGGCTGATTCAAGGGGGCCTGTTGGGCGAACCGTTCAGGCAGATCCGGGTTGGCCAAAAAGAGCCGGCCGAACGCAATGAGATCGGCATCGCCTCTGGCAAGACGAGCCGTGGCGCTCTCGTAGGTATAGCCCCCGTTCACCATGTAGATCCCGCCAAAGAGGTCGCGCAAGCGGCGGAAATTCATCACCTGCCCTGTCGTGGAGCCGGACTGATCCACCTCCACCACATGCAGATAGGCCAGCTTGAGTCCACCCAGCCGTTCGGCCACATAGCCAAAGGTCTTGTCGGGATCGGAATCGTACATGCTGTTGAACGGGTTGACCGGCGCAATCCTGACGCCCACCCGCTTCACACCCCAGACCTGGGTGACGGCATCCACCACCTCCAGGAGCAAGCGCGCACGGTTTTCCACCGAGCCGCCATAGGCATCGGTGCGATGGTTCGAGCCGTCGCGCAGGAACTGATCGAGGAGATACCCATTGGCTGCATGGATTTCGACTCCGTCAAATCCGGCGTCGAGCGCGTGCTGGGCTCCCCGGCGATAATGGGCCACAATCCCGGGAAGCTCCCTGGTCTCGAGGACCCTGGGCGTAACAAAGGGCTTGAGCCCTTCATAGGTGACGGCGTTGCCCTCCGGCCTGATCGCGGACGGCGCCACAGGAAGAGCCCCGCCAGGCTGAAGCGACGGATGCGAGATGCGCCCCACATGCCAGAGTTGCAAGAACATGCGCCCGCCCCTCTGATGCACGGCCTCGGTGATCGCGCGCCATCCCTTCACCTGTTCGGCAGAATGAATGCCCGGCGTATTCGGATAACCGACACCCTCCGGACAGACCTGCGTCGCCTCGCTGACGATGAGCCCAGCCGAAGCCCGTTGCTGGTAATAACGCACGTTCATCGGCTGCGGCACCTGCCCCTGCCCCGCGCGATTGCGCGTCAGCGGCGCCATCACGATCCGATTGCGCAGTTCATAGGGGCCCAACTGTATCGGAGAAAACAGATTCATGGTCTATTCCTTTGCCCTTTGCATGGTGAGATGAGTGAGTCAGTGCCGTACTCCTCCATCAAGTCACCTGCAAGCTACCTGGCAAGCCACCTGGGTTGATTCAGAGGAAGCCTCACAATACCACGGACGGGGGAAACAACCCATACGAGCCGGCGAGTCGAGCAGGAAGAGGTCATCCCAACAGATCGCGGCCGACCTAGCACTCCCCCCCTCTCCTCAGCTACACTCTCTGGACTTGAACAGGAGAGACCCATGCGGGAAAAACAGACGACCAACTATTACGCGGTGCTCGAGATCATGCCAACCGCCACGAACGCGGACGTCAAAAAAGCCTGGCATGAACAACTACAGGTCTGGCATCCGGATCGCTTCAACCATGCCCCAGCCCTGCACCGGAAGGCGGAAACCCGCACACAACTGATCAATCAGGCCTATCAAACCCTCAGTGACCCGGCCGCGCGCGCACGCTACGATGCCGCCACGCAGGCCGCTCCCTCAACCACGCCACCCTCGCGCCAAGCCCCAGCCCCACATACCACCCCGCCGCCCCGTGCCCAACCGGCCCCGCGATCCCGCCAGGACCATCGCGGGCCCCAGGCGCCCGTGACCCTCTCCAGGCAAGGACACCCCATCATCATGGTGCCGGCCTGTTCTCTGCTCGTCGACAGCAGGGAACACCTCCCCTACACCTTTGCGGGGTTCAGCCGAATAGCCGGGACCACTTCACAAACACTGCCGGCGGGCGACTATGTCATCGAGGAAGCACCGGACTATTTTTGCGTGTTGCGCAAGCGAGTCGAAGAGGTCATGACGGCCTTCTCGAACCCCTCCGGCAATCGCCTGCGGTTCATGCAGGAACTCGAACCACTCCTCGACTTCCCGCATCGGTTTCTGGTGATCGAAGGCACGCTCCAGCACAGCAAGTCCGGAGGGCTGTTGGGCCAATATCAAAAAAATGGATTGATGGATTTTCTGGATGCCATCACGGCGAGATACGGGATCCAGATTATTTATTCGGATAGTCGGGAAGAGGCGGAAGAACGCGTCGCCAATCTCGCGGCCATGCACTATGCCTACTTCTTCGCCGAACAACAGGGGTTGGGGCGGTGCCTCAAAGAGGAGGATTTATAGACGGCTGGCGAAGGAGGGGGGAGCGGCCTGGTGAGGTGGAGGACATCCCCTATTGGGCCTTGCTCCCGGAGCGCGCACGATCAGAATGTGCTCGCTCGACGGCCGCAGTTAGACCAACAGGGGATGTCCCTTTAGAAGAATGACGCGCGCACAACCAGGCCACCCTAGGGGGAAGTGTAGAGACACCGACAAGGTAAAAAAATAGAACGGCGACAGGCCGCTTCCCAAGCCTGTCGCCGTAACGCTTCGCTCTGCTATTTCAGTGTCCTGCTAAGGACGCCACCGCGACCGCCACGCTAACGGGACAGCCTTCCCCTGTCAATCGGTCGCAAAGAGGCGGTTCTGTCTTTCTTGCCTCGCAGGATCAACCATGCTATTGTCTATACAACTGCCATACACATGCGAGGTGTCCCCGTGAGCGTGACATCGCTCCTCAGAAAAGCCAGGCCCGTCAACGTGCGGGAGGCCCAGGCTCAACTCTCGAAACTGATCCGCTCCAAAGCCCCATCCA
>SCVQ01000086.1 GCA_004296865.1 Nitrospirota bacterium | reverse complement strand
TTGAACTTCCCGTCGCGGATCGCCTGGCTGATCAGCTTGGCCTTGTCGGCGGCAATGCCGCTTTGCAGCGTGATCGTCTGACGCACCGTCCCGCCCAGGGCCTGCTCCACGGTCCCATAGGTCAAGGCCTTGAGCGACACGTGGCGCTTGACGAACTTGGCCTTCATGATTTCGAGCACGGCCGTGAGCTTGTATTCGTCATCCGACACGACGACCAGCTCTTTTTCCTTTTCCTTCAGCGTGAGGTCCGTCTTGGAATCCTTGAAATCGAACCGCTGCCGGATCTCCTTCAGGGTCTGCTCGACCGCGTTTTTCACTTCCTGCATGTCCACCTGCGAGACCACGTCGAACGAACTCACATCAGCCATCATGTCCTCCTTGCGCCATCAGCGGTCAGCTTGCAGCCTTCAGCTTCCGCCCGGTTCACACTGATCGCTGAGGGCTGATCGCTCATTGCTGCTTCTTCAACAACACCGATCGATGGAAATTTTCACGCCGCCGCCCACGGACGTACCGCCCCCGAGGGGCACGCCGCCCGGCCCCACGATGACCTCGTGGCTCGTATAGGGCCGGCCTTGCACGACATAGCCATACCATTGCCTCGCGCTGTCCGCCAGCACGACGACCGCCAGGACCGCCACGATCCCGACCAGCCCCGCGTCCAGATAGAGAGCGAGCGCCTCGTCCGGCCCCGCCGTACCCGCCTTGGCCGCGAACAAAAAGAACAGCTCGTAGGAACCGGCCAGCGTGACGACGCCCACGAACAGCATCGGCGCCGCCGTCACCCAGAGATACCGGACCTTGCCCATCTTGATCAGCACGGTCGTGCCGACACAGAGAGCCAGGGTCCCCAACAACTGGTTGGCGGCTCCGAACATGGGCCAGATCGTGGCAATGCTGCCGGTGCCGATCAGGTAGCCCCAGGCGCCCACCACGAGGGCACTGCTCAGGATCACCCCCGGCCACCAGTTGATCCGCCGTAGCGGGACATAGAGACGCCCGCCCATTTCCTGGACGAGGTAGCGCGCAACCCGCGTGCCTGCGTCGATCGCGGTCAGGATGAACAGCGCCTCGAACAGCAGCGCAAACTGGTACCAGTAGGCCATCAGGTGCGCCATGCCGGGCAGGCCGGCAAAAATGGACGCCATGCCGACCGCCAGCGACACCGCGCCGCCTGGCCTCCCGGCGACCTCCGCCTCGACCAGACGCGAGAGCTCATCGAGCCTCGCCACGGGGAATCCCATCGCCGCCCGCGCGTCGGGCGAGAGCAGACTGTTGATCGCCAAGTAATCGCCGGGGACCAGGACGGAGGCCGCAATCAAGGCCATCACGCCCACGAAGCTCTCCATCAGCATGGCGCCGTAGCCCACGATCGCGTGCGACTCGCGCGCGATCATCTTGGGCGTCGTGCCGGAGGAGACGAGCGCATGGAAGCCGGAGATCGCCCCGCAGGCGATCGTGATGAAGACGAACGGGAACCAGGTGCCGGGAATGATGGGCCCGCCGCCGTGCACGAACCCGGTCAGGCGCGGCATCTCGATCGTCGGCGCCAGCACGACCACGCCCAGTCCCAGCAGCGCTACCACGCCGACCTTCATGAACGTCGAGAGGTAATCCCGCGGCACCAGCAGCATCCAGGCCGGCAGCACCGAGGCCAGGAATCCGTAGCCAGCCAGGAGCCAGACCAGCGTGGGACGCTCGAAATGAAACCAGCCGGCGACGTCGGATTGGCCGACCATCCGCCCGGCGACCACCGCCGCGATCAGCAGGGCGACCCCCAGGGCCGACATCTCGCCGACGCGGCCGGGCCGAAATTTCTGGAGGTAGAAGCCCATCGCCAACGCGATCGGGATCGTCATCGCGATCGTGAAGGTGCCCCAGGCATTCCGGTACAAGGCATTGACCACCGCCAGCCCCAGACCGGCCAGGGCCACCACCACGATGAAGAGCACGGCGACGGCGGTGGCGGTCCCGGTGACGGCGCCGATCTCATCATGCGCAATCTCGGGGAGCGATCGGCCGTTGCGTCGCATCGACGCGACCAGGATGACGAAGTCCTGGACCGCCCCAGCCAGGACCGCGCCGATCACCAGCCACAGAAACCCGGGGAGAAAGCCGAACTGCGCGGCCAGCACGGGCCCCAAGAGCGGCCCCGCGCCGGCAATCGCCGCAAAGTGATGTCCGAACAGCACGTACTTGTTCGCGGGATAAAAGTTCGTGCCGTCCTGCAAGCGGTGAGCGGGAGTGATGCGCGCATCGTTCAGTTCAAGGACACGGCGGGCCAGAAAGCGCCCGTAGAACCGGAAGGCCAGGACGTAGAAGCAGGCGGCGGCCACCACCAGCCACAGGCCATTCACCTTCTCGCCAGGGTTGAGGAGCCCCGTGACGAAGCCGAAGGCCACCGCGCAGAGGACCGCCACCAGTCCCCACAAGATCTTCATCCCACCGTGCATTGTGGCGGTATCCTAACAAGCCACCGGGGCCCTGTAAATGGGAGTCACGAGCCGGCACAGGTTGGACCAACTCAAACGTCTCCCGCGTAACCTCACGCACCCGGTTTCATCCGCTCCCTTCCATGACACGGTATCGCGATAAAGAGAATGCCGGACGAGGACCGTCATCCCGTGGCTGTGCTGCGAGAGCAAGTGGGGCGGAGAAAGCGTTGCGCGGGAGAAGCGCCGCGTCGCCCGTCAGCGGACGGCAGCCGTCTCCAGCACGCGCTGGAAGGCGGAGAGAAAGCCCTCGATATCCGCTTCGCTCAACGCCCCCATGTT
>SCVQ01000085.1 GCA_004296865.1 Nitrospirota bacterium | reverse complement strand
TGTCGTTGGCCGATTGCTCCGGCACGTCCTGCGGGACATCCCAATGCTCGACGATCTTCCCATTCTCAATCCTGTAGATGTCCACGACCACCGTGCCACGCGCCCCTGAGTCACGCTTGGCGTGGACGTGCAGGATCACATAATCCCCGTCGGCGAAGACCCGCTTAATGTCGTTGTGGGAGTCGCGAAACGGTTCCTGCCACCATTTCCGGCTCCATAAACATCTGCGCGTGCTGAGAGACGGCTTCTGACATTCCCACCATGGTCTTACCCCTTTTCTTTATTC
The DNA here is from genome assembly GCA_004296865.1 of Nitrospirota bacterium. GTDB lineage: Bacteria > Nitrospirota > Nitrospiria > Nitrospirales > Nitrospiraceae > SCVQ01. Next base: position 3,802 of record SCVQ01000085.1, on the reverse strand, counting down.
CGATCAAGGCGCATACTCATCAGGCCAACAAAAGGGATAATTATGGGAAACCGCACGACCAAGAAAGAACTACAGGCACTTGGTCCCCTGATAGCTCTTGGCGCAATTGGCGTTGGCATTGCAAAATTCTTCGAGATTTTCGGCTTTGTTATTCCCATCGTTTTTGTCGCTCTGCTCATCTGGTGGTATACCAGAAGTCAATCAAAGAAAAGACAACTACGACTCGAGTATCTAAGGAACAAATATAAGGATGATGCCCTCGTGCAGAAAATCGTGGCTGGATACTTCTGGAAAGGCCAAACAGCAAATCAACTCATTGACTCGCTAGGTCAGCCCGCGGACGTCGATCAGAAGGTTCTCAAATCCATGAAACGGGAAATCTGGAAATATCGACCGCAAAGCCGCACTCGCTATGGGCTGCGCATTACCCTAGAAAACGACGTTGTAGTGGGATGGGATCAGAAAGACTAATACTCTTTAGGAAACTATACGGCGGTCGCCATGCGACAGTTTGTGGCGACCGGCCACCCTCCCTCCTCCAACGCTGCCGGTACATCACAAAGGCCCGCTGGATCGAATGGGAAGGCCAGTTTATCTTGTCATTTGCCCCTGACTTCTCTTCGGCAAGCGGCCGGGTTGATCCCTCACTGCGCGCATCAAGCCAAGATATTCACTCCTGGGAGGGCACCTCTGTTGGTCTAACTGCGGCCGTCGAGCGAGCACATTCTGATCGTGCGCGCTCCGGGAGCACAGGACCAACAGGGCGTCCTTCCCTCTCGCTTCTGCGAGCAAGAAGGACGGTCGGGCCGCTCCTCCTAAAACCCCGCTTTCTTAATGCGCTCCACCGCCTCGGCCAGCCGCTCCTTCGTCGTGCAGACGGTCATGCGGATGTAGCCTTCGCCGGGCGCGCCAAAGCCATTGCCCGGCGTGGTTACGATCCCGGCTTTCTCCAACAGATGCGCCGTGAACGAGGCGGAGGTATAGCCCTTGGGCACCGTCACCCAAACATAGAAGGCCGCCGGGGGCGGGTCCACGTCCAAGCCCAGCTTTTTCAGCCCCGGCACCAGCACATCCCGCCGCTCTTGATACACCTTCCGCAGCCCATCGGTCACGCTGTCGTCCAACTGCAACGCCGTAATCCCCGCTTCCTGGATGGCCTGGAAGGTACCGGAATCCAGATTGCTCTTGATCTTCAACAGCCCGTTCAGGATCTGCTGATTGCCCACGGCGAATCCGATGCGCCAGCCGGTCATGTTGTAGGTCTTGGAGAGGGAATGGAACTCGATGCCGACCTCCTTGGCCCCCTCGATTTCCAAAAAGCTGGCCGGCCGCTTGCCGTCGTAGAAAATCTCCGAGTAGGCCGCATCGTGGCAGACGATTACGTGGTGTTCCTGGGCGAAGGCCACAACTTTCTTGAAGTAGTCTTTGCTCATGACTACGGAGGTCGGATTGTTCGGCGAATTTAAGAACATCAGCTTGGCCTTCTTGGCCACGTCTTTGGGCACCGCGTTCAAGTCGGGGAGAAACCCATTCTTCTTTTCCAGCGGCATGAGGTGCGAGACTCCTCCGGCAAAACCGGTCCCCACCGGATAGACCGGGTAGCCGGGACTCGGCACGAGCACGACATCGCCGGGATCGATGAACGCCAGGGGGATATGGCCGATGCCTTCCTTGGACCCAATGAGGGTCAGGACTTCGGAGGCCGGGTCCAGCGTGACGTTGAACCGCTGCTTATACCAATTCGCCACCGCCTTGCGGAACGACAACATCCCCTCGTAGGAGGGATATTGGTGGTTCTTCGGATCTGCGGCGGCCCGTGCCAGTCGCTCGATAATCGGGGTGGGAGTCGGCAAGTCCGGGTCGCCGATCCCCAAGTTGATGATGTCCACGCCTCGGGCGATCGCCTTCTGCTTCATCTCGTCGATCGCCGCAAAGAGATAAGGCGGCAAAGTCTTGATCCGGTTGGCGTACTCGATCGGAAATCCGGCCATGCTTACTCCTTTTATTAGCTTGCTCTCAGCCGTCAGCTTTCAGCGATCAGCTCTTGGAAGAACATCCCTTTTACTGAAGGCTGATTGCTAACCGCTGATAGCTCATTGCTTGAGCTACACAGGTTACTTCAGAAGGAGGGCAGCAATCAACGTCTGGAGGCGCTGGAAGCAGTCAGGTGGGCGATCAGCTTGTCCGCCCAGGCATGGAGGTTCGGAAGATGCGGTTCCGCTTGGCGCAGGAGGGAGGGTGCATCGGCCTTCGCGCGCAGCACGTCGCTTGCACATTCGCAGCAGAGAGTGTCGATTCCGGTCCGTTCCATTTCCGTGTGAAAGAGCAGGCCGTAGGCGTTGGGCCCATACCGGAAAGCCTGTATACAGACCTCGTTCGCAGCAAGCGGCACAGCGCCTGGCGGAAGGTCGAAGACTTCTCCATGCCACTCGAAGACCTCCCAAGGATCGGGCGCAGTTCGGAAAGCTTGGTCTTGCCGCCCCTCCGGCGTGAGCCGGATCTGCGTCATCCCGACTTCCAACTTCGATCCAGGCGACACCTTGCCGCCGAGAGCCTTGGCAAGAAGCTGGCTCCCCAGGCAAATACCGACGTAGGGAATCCCGCTCTGTACGGCCTTCCGAATAAAGGCCAACTCGGCCTGGATCCAGGCATCGGGATCGTTGACCGACATCGGCCCACCCATGACGAGGAGGAAATCCCACGCATCTTCAGGCAGGCCTTCAGCCGGAACCAGACGCCGTTCAACTTGATAGCCGCGCGTCTCCAATAGGTGAGCGAAGGCCCCAGGCCCCTCAAAGGGCACATGTTGCAGGCAGACGGCTCGCTTCATGCGATGCTCCTGGTTTTACCCTCTAGCAAGACTGCTTACTTCTCTGCCGGCAGCACTCCAGCGGCACGCAGCAAGCGCACAGTTCGATCGCGTCGGCCCCACGCAACGACCGCCATGACCGAAAGGAGCCCCAGCGCCATGGCCGGACTGCCTCCGATCACAAACAGATGTGTGGCGACGGCCCCAGCCATCACAACTCCGAGGACCAGGGCGCTGGCTCCGGCCAGTGGAGGCACTAACAGGGCCAGGGAGCCCAGAGCTTCCAGCCCACCCGTCACGAAACGAAACCACGGTCCGATCCCGATCTTCTCGAAGAGCCCGACCATCTGCTCCGTTCCGGATAGTTTGGAGACTCCGGCCATGAACAGGATAGCGGCGGCGGCGACCTGAAGCACCCAGAGGATGATATTCAAGACTTTTCCTATCCTGTCCTGGGAAGGGGCTCGGCCGCTTTCTATGGTTGAAGACATGTTCTCCTCCTTCGTCGTCTTAGGGAATGAGTATGATCTTCCCATACGCCCCCGGTTCCATCACAGCCCGATGGGCTTGCGGGGCCTCGGCCAACGGCAGTTCCCGGCCCACAACCGGACGCAGGGTGCCGTTTTCTAATCCCGCCACCAGGGCCGCATGAATGCTGGCTGTGTCTTGCTCGGATGCATTGAAGAGCGTCATGCCAAGGATGGCGGCGTCCCTGGCCATGGCCTCACGAGGGTTGATCTCGACCGTGCCCCGGCTTCCGATCACGACCACGCGGCCTCCCTTGGCCAGGACCGTCAGGTCCTTTCCCAGGTTCACGTTGGCCAGCATCTCCAGAATCACGTCCACTCCTCGTCCTTCCGTGAGAGCCACGACCTGGTCAAGATAGTCAGCAGTCCGGTGATCGAATACGTGATGGGCGCCCTGCTCCTTGACGAGCGCTCGCCCTCGCTCCGTCCCGGCCGTGCCGATCACGGTGAGGCCGGCCGCGCGGGC
>SCVQ01000084.1 GCA_004296865.1 Nitrospirota bacterium | reverse complement strand
GCTCTTCCGATCTGCAGAATCGACCAGGTCAGGCCAGGCAGTCGCCCGATGCCGAGGACGAATCCCGCAATGACCGGAAAAAGGACTAAGAGCACCTTCAATCCGCCGAGACGGTCGGCCAGATAACCGCCGAAGGGACGCGCCAGGCTGCCGGACAATCCGCAGAGTGCCGTGACAGATCCAGCCGCCAGCAGGTTCAGTCCATACTGGTCATGGTAAAAAATCGGCAGGTAACTGGCAAAGCCCACGAACCCGCCGAACGTGATCGCATAAATAAAACACAGCCAGTACATGGAGGGCCGTCGAAAGGCTTCACCCAGCCTCCGCCGCCAGTGGTCGCCGCCCTCCTGACGCGGGGCTTTTCCGTCACGCACCAGCCAGGCAAAAAGCACAATGGTGAGGAGGACCGGCACCGCCATCAGCCCAAAGACACCGTGCCAGCCGACTGTCTGCGCAAGCCGCGGAGCGAAAAATACCGCCAGTATGATGCCGCTGTTGGCGGAGGCGGCCACGCCCAAAGCCAACCCCTGATGAGCCGGAGGATAGGCGCGGCTGGCAAGAGGAAGCGCCACCGCGAAGCTGCCTCCCGCGATCCCCAGCAGGAGGCCGACGCCCAGCATCTGCGGATAGGTCGTCGCTCCGAGCCAGCCCCAGGCCACGGCAAGAAGTTCTCCACCCAGGATGGCCAAGCCGATTGATTTCGACCCGACGTAGTCGCTCAAGATCCCGACCGCCACGCGAAGGACGGCGCCCCCCAAGAGCGGCACAGCCACCAGCAACCCCTTTTGCGTGGCGCTCAGTCCGAACTCCTCGGCAATCGACACGCCCAACGCGCCGATCAGGAGCCAGACCATGAAACTGACTTCGAAATGCAGCCAGGCCCCTATCAACGAGGGCCAGTGCCCGCTGCGCAACGCTCCCAACGCCGTCTTCAGCACCTCTCGCTCCTTTGCAATCCCGCTCGCTCTCCGCACTCCGCACTCCGGATGCCCACGCATCGAAGCGGCCGTACTATAGTGCAGCCCGCTCAACGCACGCAAGGCGAGGCTATCGCCTCAATGCTTTGTGCTCCTCGCCAGTTCCGTTTATAATCTCGCCTGCGTACCCAACAACCCAAGACTCGACACCGACAGGTATTCATGGCCGACCGACCCAGTGGCACGAACGAGGACGCAGAAGAATCCGAAGAGATCGAGGACCTGAGCCTTGATCTGGAGGCCGCCGACGTCACGGAGGCTCCCGAGCCCCTCCCCCCCCCGCCTGTCAGCGCACCTGCAGCCGGAGACAGTTTGGCCACGGTCGCTCCGGTCACCGCGTTGCAACAATATTTGGCGGAGCTGCGGCGCTATCCCTACCTGTCCAAGGAAGAAGAACTCCAACTCTTCCAGGAATACTATACCCAAGGCAGCCGCGAAGCCGCCGTCAAGCTGATCCTGGCGAACCTGCGGGTGTCGGTGGCGATCGCCTCCGAATACCTCCACACCGGCGCCGACCAGATGGACCTCATCCAGGAAGGCAATGTCGGCCTCATGCAGGCGATCAAGAAGTTCGACCCGACGAAGAACGTGCGCTTCTACGCCTATGCCGCCTGGTGGGCTCGTGCCTATATCCTGCGTTACCTGCTCAACACCTACCGCCTGGTCAAGATCGGCACGACACAGGACCAGCGCAAGCTCTTCTACAATCTCCGGAAAGAAAAAGCCAAGCTCGAACGGCAGGGCTTCGCCCCCGATACGAAGCTCTTGGCGGACCGGCTGCACGTGCGTGAGCGCGACGTGATCGAGATGGACCAGCGCTTGGGCAGTTGGGAATTGTCCCTCGATCAGCCGCTCAACCAGGAATCGGAAGGCACGCTGCTGGATATACTGCCGTCCCGAGACATGCCGGCCGACGAACAATTGGCGACGACCGAACTACAGACCCTGTTCCGAGCGAAACTGGCCGAGTTCACCAAGACGCTGGCCGAGCGGGACGAAGACATCCTCCGCAACCGCATTCTCTCCGACACCCCCTTGACGCTCGACGACCTCGGCCATAAGTACGGGATCACCAAAGAACGGACACGCCAACTGGAAGCCCGCATCATCAAGCGCTTACGGGACTTCCTCAAGAAAGAGATCAAAGACTTCGACTCCCTGCGTTCATAAGCCTAAATATTTATATTTTCAATAGCTTATGCCGCTAAAGATTTGCCCTGTCCTAGAGAAAGAAAATCTTCCGGCTGGCCCTTGACTTGACCGGTGCAGGGGCTATCTCTCGTGGCATCTGCGGGAGTCATCCCAATGCCTCTCATTCAGATGGCCGTTCTTGTCCGTTCATGAAGGATTCTCAGACCAAACGGGGTCAATCAGGCAGTACAGTTAACTTAAAGGAGGGACGCAGTATGGGAACGAAGACTGAGGAGAAGAAGTCAGGCGCCACCGCCGCAAAAGGATTCCAGCCGCTTGGCGATCGGGTGTTCATCACCTATACGGAGGAGATGGAGCGCACCGCCGGTGGGATTTACGTGCCGGAAACCGCCAAGGAAAAGCCCCAGCGCGGGACGGTCGAGGCGATCGGCAAGGACGTCAAGAACCTGAAGGTCGGCGATCAGGTGCTCTTCGACAAGTACTCCGGCAGCAAGCTGCGCATCGACGATGAGGATTGCCTCATCCTGAAGGAAGAAGACGTGCTCGGGATCTTCACCAGCTAAGCAGTCACTCACCACACATCACGACGACACAACGATCAATTGAGGAGGACCTAATGGCAAAGCAACTATTGTACGGTGATGCGGCGCGGGCCGCCATCCTGAAGGGGGTCAATCAGCTCGCCGATGCGGTGAAGGCCACCCTCGGACCGAAGGGTCGCAACGCGATCCTGGACAAGAAGTTCGGCGCCCCGACCATCACGAAGGACGGCGTGACCGTCGCGAAGGAAGTGGAATTGAAGAACCCGTACGAGAACATGGGTGCCCAGCTCGTGCGCGAAGTCGCCAGCAAGACCAGCGACACGGCCGGCGACGGCACCACGACCGCCACGGTGCTCGCGCAGGCGATTTACCGTGAAGGCGCCAAGAACATCACCGCCGGCGGCAACCCGATGGAGATCAAGCGCGGGATCGATCGCGCGGTCGAAGTCATCGTCCAGGAACTCAAGAAGCTCAGCAAGCCCTGCCAGGCCAAGACCGAGATCTCGCAGGTCGGCACCATTTCGGCCAACAACGACAAGACGATCGGCGACCTGATCGCCGAGGCGATGGAGAAGGTCGGCAAGGACGGGGTCATCACGGTCGAGGAAGCCAAGTCCATGACCACCTCGCTGGACGTGGTCGAGGGCATGCAGTTCGACCGCGGCTACACCTCCCCCTACTTCGTCACCAACGCCGAGCGGATGGAAGCCTCCCTCGAAGAACCCTTCATCCTCATCCACGAAAAGAAGATCAGCGGCATGAAGGACCTCCTGCCCCTCCTGGAGCAGGTCGCCAAGATGGGCAAGCCGCTGGTGCTCCTCGCGGAAGAAGTGGAAGGCGAGGCGCTGGCTACCCTGGTCGTGAACAAGCTGCGCGGCACCCTGAACGTGGCCGCGGTGAAGGCGCCGGGCTTCGGTGATCGCCGGAAGGCCATGCTGGAGGACATTGCGATTCTGACCGGCGGCCAGGTGATTTCGGAGGAATTGGGCCTGAAGCTGGAGAACATCAAGCTCACGGACCTGGGCCGCGCCAAGCGAGTCACGATCGACAAGGACAACACCACGATCGTGGAAGGCTACGGCGACCCCAAGAAGATCGAAGGCCGCGTGAAGCAGATCAAGGCCCAGATCGACGAGACCACCAGCGACTACGACCGGGAGAAGCTCCAGGAGCGCCTGGCCAAGATCGTGGGTGGTGTGGCGGTCATCAACGTGGGCGCCGCGACCGAAACCGAAATGAAGGAAAAGAAGGCCCGTGTCGAGGACGCGCTGCACGCCACCAAGGCGGCGGTCGAAGAAGGGATCGTCCCCGGCGGCGGCGTCGCCCTGTTGCGCTGCGCCTCGGCCCTGGAAGGGTTCAAGATCGAAGCGGAACAGCAGGTGGGCGTCAACATCGTGCGCCGAGCCCTGGAAGAGCCGATCCGCCAGATCGTCGGAAATGCCGGCGTGGAAGGATCGGTTGTGGTGGACAAGGTCCGGCAGGACAAGAACCCGTCGTTCGGCTTCAACGCAGCCAACGAACAGTACGTGGACATGATCAAGGCCGGGATCATCGATCCGACCAAGGTCACGCGCTGCGCCCTGCAGAACGCGGCCAGCGTGGCGGGCCTGATGCTCACCACCGAGGTCATGATCTCCGAACTGCCGGAAGAGAAGAAGGAAGCAGCCATGCCAGGCGGCGGCCACAGCCACGGCATGGAAGGCATGTACTAAGGAAGAGCTGAGCAGCCATCAGCTCTCAGTAGTCGGCGAAAGGGCCGGGTGGCGAAAGCTGCCCGGCCTTTTCGCTTTTGTGCCCCTCACCGAAAGAACAGCCGGTGACGGGAAACGCGCTCCGCTCGAAGACGGAGCCACGCGGACCGCACGACGCTCTGCGACGGCTTGGCGCTGAAACTTGCGGCGTTGGGCGCATTCGCGCGAACGCCGCTTCAAACAGTCAGCACCACCCTTCGGGACGCCGCCGCTCCACTGTGCGGTTTACCACGTGGCTCTGATGGCGCTCACGCGTCCCCCGTCCCCGGCTGCGGCGAACGAACAAGCGCTAGAACACTTCGCTGTCCATTCTAGTGATTCCTATGGCTGCGTGACGCTATGGCTCACGATTCTTCCGCCCTACTCGTAATCCGTGAATGCGATCTCCAGACACGTGCTCTAAACTTCACCATTGACTTCCCGCCAAGCTGTCCGCCGGAGGTATACTTTGATACAAATGTCTGGCTCAGCATGTCTGATGCCGATGTCGACTCACTCCAGACTCATAAAACCCAACGTGGTTACCGCTACCGTTACTCGATAACAAACTACGTTGAGATGCTTTCACGGCTCGGGCGAGGGCCAACAAGACGATTTCCAAATCCGTTCGGGAGGGTTCGCGCCGCCTTTCGAAGAATGCAACGTCTCTGCGATCCGGAGGTACTCCCGGCACCAGAAGTGACGTTCCTAGAAGAGGCTGGGCTATCACATTACCTATCACCCACCTGGATTCCCAACCCTCAACAGACGGCTATTGCGGTTAGTCTAATCGCTCGCGCTGAAACGATGGGGGACATAACTGGGATCGGCATTCAAACACTTAACTCAGTGGGTGCCCCTCGTTGGGTCGTGGACCCAACTCACTACACCAGACTGACCGACACGGATGATGCATCGGCGACGGCGATAATTCAGAGATTAAATGAGTACGCTCCCTATCCTCTGACTAGAGACAATGTCCAAATGATAGTGCCCTGGTTTCAACACCTCGCCAAATTCTTCTTGTTATTCCGACCAAGCAGCGGACGTACTCAGTATGAGGACCTCTCGTCAGATGAACGAAATCGATTTTGGGAGGGCTTGATGCACGGAGCAGGGCGTGTCTTCCAGGCTCACATGACACTCGTTGCAGCGAATACGATTAACCATCAGCATAGCATTGACCCGAACGATCTGTACGATGCCATACAACTGCTTCTTCTCAATGGGAATCGGCTGTTCGTGAGTAACGACGCGGACTTCATCCAGTATACGGTGGATGCGACGATCCATCATGTAGCTCCGTGGGAGCCATTCAAACAATTTCCGCAGTCATAGAGGCAGCCGGGGCGGCGAGACTTGCGAGCGGCATCAGAGGCGCATGGTGAATCGCTCAGTGGAAGCGGCAGCGTCTTGTGGCGCCCGCTGTTCGAAGCTGCGTTCTGCGAAGCTGGGGCGCAGCAAGTTCAGGCACCAAGCCGCCGCGAAACGTTGAGCGATCCATGCGACTCTGCCTTCTAAGCGGAGCAAGTCTCGCGGCCCCGGCTGCTCTTTTAGCACTTCCGAAGCGCGGCCTTGAGCAGTGAGGATCGTTGCGGCCTGTCGAACAGGCCTTGAAAGGTGCGGCGCACGAACCCTGTGTGCCGGCGGTAGTCCTCGGTAAATCGTTTCATC
>SCVQ01000083.1 GCA_004296865.1 Nitrospirota bacterium | reverse complement strand
ACGGAACCGGCATGAGCCCCAAGGACTGCGTGGCACGTGCCTCTTGGCGGGCCTGTTCAACCAGGTCCCCCATGTACTCCTTGAGAAGGCCGATTTGATGGCCGGACAGGCGCATGGAACCAACCTGGGCTATGGGTTGGAGGCTATTATAGGCCATAGGCTAGAGGTGAAGGCAATCGGCTATAGGCAAGACGATCCGACCTATAGCCCATCGCCCATAGCCATTCGCCTAATTCTATAGCCCATTGCCAATCGCCTATTGCCTCGTGCCCGCCTGATTACCTTGACCCCTTCGCCAGACCTCCCTTATCATGCAGCCGACAGCCCGTTGTCTGTTTGCTGCCCGGTAAAGGCCAACGACCGATCAAGGAACTCCCTACGCATGGCTCAAAACCAGCCAGTCGAACGGTTCGAGGTATCGCTGAACACACCAGCGGGCCAGTGCACAAGCCCCCTCAACGTGCCCACGGGCCTTGTGCCGGTGACCGCCCTCGTCCCCTCCTTGCGTCGCCTGGGCGAACAGGCCCAGGCACTGGAAGAACGACGGACGGTGGACGCCGGGGCAGCGATCTCCTGCCGGAAGGGCTGCGCCGCCTGTTGCCGTATGTTAGTCCCCATTTCAGCGCCGGAGGCGTTCGCCCTGCGTGACAGCATCCAGGCGTTGCCGGAATCCCGCCGGGCGACTATCTTACAACGAGTGACGGAAGCGCGAACCCGTCTCGAACAAGCCGGTCTGCTCGCACGACTGATCGACCTCGCCGAGACCGAGCGGCAACTCTTGGACGACGAGTTCGAAGCGACCAACCGAGATTACTATGCCCTGAGACTGCCCTGCCCGTTCTTGGAGAACGAAGCCTGTTCCATCTACGAGGACCGGCCGGCCGCCTGCCGCGAACTGCTGGTCACCACGCCGGCGGAACTCTGCCAGGACTTGGCCCGGAACCCTGTTCGTCCTCTCCCCGTCGCGGTTCGGATGAGCACCGCCCTGGCGCTCTGGTGGTCCGAATTGGTCGGCGGCCCGGCCCGTCTCATCCCCCTGCCCCTGGCCTTGGAATGGGCCGACCGCCATGCCGCCGAGGGGAACCGAACCTGGCCGGGACCACAGCTGTTGGACAAGGCGCTGGACAAGGTCTGGCGGCTCCTCTCCGAAGCCTTCGCCCATCAACCCGGAACGCCTACCGGGAAGCTTCCCCAGGGGCCTACCTAGGCAGAACCAGATCGCCGGCCGCCGACGGCGAAGGAAAGGACCGCAGCCCACGTGCGCAACGCCATCGCCGGCTTTCGCAACCTGTTCAACCGCGAACGGACCAGGGTCGCCGCCGAACTCAGGCAGATTCAGGGGCTCATGCCTCTGCTGATGAAGCAACGCAATGGGCAGCCGTGGACCAGCGAGGACCGCGCCCGACTTCGCACGTACCTCAGGCAACTCTTCGCCGTGACACCCTACCTGGTCGCGCTCGTCCTCCCTGCCGCTCCCGTGACGCTCCCACTGCTGGCCTGGTGGGTGGACCAACGCCGCACGCGGCGGGGGCAGCATCAACCCGGCGCTCCATCGACACCGTCCGGAAAGGCATCGGCGGACTAGCCGGAACACTTGTGGATTGCGCGCCGACCCTGTTTGCGTTACCATGCGGCGGCATTGCACGCCATACGTATGGCGGCCGAAGAGAAGAACGAACAGCGAGAGCACATCCCATGAAAGACCTGACGCAACCGGTGCTCACCTGCCTGGACTTAGAAGGGGTGCTGGTCCCTGAGATCTGGGTCAACGTGGCCCAGAAGACCGGCATCGGCGAGCTGCGCCTGACGACCAGGGACATCCCGGACTACGATGTGTTGATGAAGCGGCGGTTGGGCATCCTGGATCGACACAAGCTCACGCTCCAGGACATCCAGGACGTCATTGCCACGATGGCCCCGCTGGATGGCGCCGGAGAATTCTTGGGGTGGCTGCGCGAACGGTGCCAGGTAATCATCCTCTCGGACACCTTCTACGAGTTTGCCTTGCCCCTCATGAAGCAACTCGCCTATCCAACCCTCTTCTGCAACCGACTGGAGGTGGATGACCGCGGAAGGATCGTCGACTATCACCTGCGGCAGCCGGACCAGAAACGCCAGTCGGTCATCGCCTTGAAAAGCCTTCGCTTCAGGGTGATTGCAGCCGGCGACTCCTACAACGACACCGGGATGTTGGCCGAGGCCGAGGCCGGCATCTTCTTCCGTCCCCCCACCGCCATCGCCAAGGAGTTTCCGCAGTTCCCCGTGACACAGACCTACGCGGAACTCTCGCAGCAGTTGTGCAAGGCCGGGGACCTGCGCCCCTAGCCCGCGTTATGATTCTTTATTGATGACCTTGAGCACCTGCCTGCCGTAGCGCTCGATCTTGACGGACCCGATCCCCGGTATCTCTTCCAACGCCTGGACCGAGTCGGGACGGACCGTGGCAATGGACCGCAGCGTCCGGTCATGAAAAATGACAAACGGCGCAAGCCCTTCCTCCGCGGCGATCTCCGCCCTGAGGCGTCGGAGCCGCTCGAAA
>SCVQ01000082.1 GCA_004296865.1 Nitrospirota bacterium | reverse complement strand
TCCGTCCCGGTGCTGGCCCGCCCTCCCGCCTGTGCCACCACCATCGCCAGGGGATTGGCCTCATACAGCAGCCGGAGCTTGCCCTCCGGCTTGTTCGCCTCGCCCGGATAGAGGTAGACCCCGCCGCTGAGAAGGATCCGATGCACATCCGCCGCCAAACAGCCGGAATAGCGGGCACTGTACGGACGGCCGGTCGCCTTGTCCTGCTCCTTGAGGTAATCCAGAAACCGGCGGGTGCCGGCAGGCCACTTGTGATAATTGCCCTCGTTCGCCGCGTAGATCGTCCCCTTCGAGGGAAGCTGAATATGTTCATGCGACAGCACGTATTCACCGACCCCTGGATCCAGCGTGAATCCATGGACCCCCTGGCCTGCGGTGAACACCAACATGGTGCTGGAGCCATACATCAGATAGCCGGCCGCGACTTGCTCGGTCCCCTTGCGGACCAACTCCGATTCGGACGGGAGTCCGTCCTTGCCTTCATAGCGGAGAACGGAAAAGATCGTGCCCAACGGCATGTTGACGTCGGTATTGGACGAGCCGTCCAGCGGATCGAACAGGAGCATGTACTTGCCGCGCGGCCAGTTCTCCGGCAGATTGACGGGCTTCTCCATTTCCTCAGAAGCCAAGGCGCAGACCAGCCCGCTATGCTGGAAGACCTGAATAAACGTCTCGTTGGCGATCTCGTCCAGCTTCTTGACCGCTTCTCCTTGCACGTTGGTCTTCCCGGTCATCCCCAGCACATGGATCAAGCCGGCCCGACGCAAATCCTGGGCGAGCATCTTGCCGACCAAGCCGATCTGGGCCATGAGGGCGGAAAACTCTCCGGTGGCGCCAGGATGTGCCGCCTGTTTTTGGATGATGTACCGCGTCAGGGTGATGGGAAAGGCCCCCACGATCTGCTGCCTCCTTCGCGCCGTGTGTCACCAACTTACGCGTGACGAGTGATTATATCTATTTTTGAAAGGCCGGGCAATCTTGCCGCTTGTTCACGCATCGGGGCGAGCCTTCCTCAGGGAGCGTCCGGCACCCGGAACCCGTCCACTAACTTCGCCACGACGGACCCGATCATGACCTTGGCCTTCATCATCACCGGTACCCGACGGGCATCGTTGGTCAGCCAGACGCGAATATTCCCTTCGTTCAGGAAAATCCCTTGAAACGGCATGATCGCAAGGACCCGCACCACTTCCACCTCACCCCAGGGCCCCTTCAGCCGTTCAATCCCCTCAACCCACAGCTCGAGTCGGTAATTCTTCTTGTCGTGATGCACGTTGATCGTCTGCGACGAGCCCGGCACCAGCGCCGGGAGACTTCGGAAGTAATAGAGGCAGGAGATCGAATCATGCATGCCGGGAGGGACAGCCATCTGCTCGGTCACCCCGTCTTTCGTCACGGTGACGGTCCCCTCGTCCCGGTGAAACGTGACCTCGAAGTCATTTTTTCTCTTCCCTTCGCGCCTCCGAAACACCGTCCAAAACGGTGTCAAGGCCTCTGCATCGACAAGGGATTCCACCCGGTTATCCACCGGATAGAACTTCGAGACGAGGGGACTGGATGTGGCCGTGGTCAACAGTCTGAGGGCGGCACGGCCGCGGACCGGGTCGGCTTCTGCCACTTCCATCACAGCCGTGCCCGCCGTGATGTTCAGCCAGGAGATCGTATAGGTGAACCGTTCGCCGGCAGCGAAGGGCCGGTCGGCTGAGAGGGATGGGATGGTTGTCGACTGGGCCAGAGCCGTCGCGGCCTGGCACGAGGCGAGCAGCACACTCAGGATGAACAACCGATCGCGACGCAGGACTTGCGCCAGCACCGTCAGACGGCCATCACCCGCCGTGACCGGTCCAGCTCGGACTCGATCAGGCGACGAATGGCTGCCAGACGCTCGGGCGTCGAGGCCTCGAACCGGAGTACGAGCGCAGGTTGCGTGTTGGAGGCTCTGATCAACCCCCACCCGTCCTCGAAGATCACACGAATCCCATCAATCGTCACCACGTCGCGAATCTTCAGACTGTCGTCGTGAGGCACCAGGCCGGTTTTGGCGTAGCCCAGCAATCTCGCCTGCACCTGCTTAACCAGATCGAACTTGACGGCGTCCGGGCAGTCCACACGGATCTCGGGAGTCACGGCGGTGACCGGAAGGTCGGCGATCAAGACGGACAGGGATTGCCGACTCTTGGCTAAAATTTCCACCAGGCGGCAGGAGGCATAGATCGCATCGTCATAGCCGAAGTAGCGATCCGCAAAAAACATATGGCCGGACATCTCGCCGGCCAGCAGGGCCGCCTCGGCCTTCATCTTGGCTTTGATCAGCGAATGCCCGGTCTTCCACATGATCGGCCGCCCCCCGCGCTTGGCAATGTCGTCGTAGAGGGCCTGCGAAGCCTTGACCTCCGAGATGATCGTGCTGCCGGGCCGCTCGGCCAGAATCGCCCTGGAATAGAGGACCATTAAGCGGTCGCCCCAGAGAATATTTCCCTGCTCATCCACCGCACCGATGCGATCCGCGTCGCCATCGTAGCCGATCCCCACGTCCGCGCCGGTCCGTTTCACCGCCGCAATCAAATCGTGCAAGTTCTCCACCACCGTCGGGTCCGGATGATGGTTGGGAAACCGGCCGTCCAACTCGCAATAGAGGCCGGTCACCCGGCATCCCAGCTGCTCCAAGGCTTCTTTGGCCACGAGGGCCGCGGCCCCGTTCCCGCAGTCGATCACGACGTGGAGACGGTCCGCCTTGATCGACTCAAAGCTGCGCTTCAGATAGGCCAGGTACTCCGGGATCAGCGGACGCATGGAGACGGTCCCGGACCCCGTCGAAAATCGACCGGCCTCCATGACTCCCCGCAGGTGCTGAATGTCCTCTCCGTGAAGCGCCTCTTTCCCGACACAGAGTTTGAAGCCGTTGTATTCGGCAGCATTGTGGCTGCCGGTGATCATCACCCCGCCGTCCACCGGAAGTTGAAAGAGCGAAAAGTACAGGAGCGGCGTCGGGCAGACTCC
>SCVQ01000081.1 GCA_004296865.1 Nitrospirota bacterium | reverse complement strand
GCTCTTCCGATCTCCTCTACTGCAACGCATGTGGCCTGACTTGCCCGGATTCAATATGCTGAGCGCCGGGTTGGTGATTGGAGTCATGATCATTCCCTATGTCAGTTCGGTGAGCGAAGATGCCATGCGGGCCGTGCCCATGTTGATCCGGGAAGGCTCGTATGCCATGGGGGCCTCTCGTCTCCAAACGGCGCTTCGGGTTGTCGTGCCCTCCGCACTGTCCGGCATCGCTGCCGCCTATGTCTTGGCGATTTCGCGAGCGATCGGGGAAACGATGGTGGTGGCGATCGCGGCCGGGATGCAGCCCACGCTGACCCTCAATCCGTTGGAGCCCGCGGCCACACTCACGGCATATATCGTCCAGGTGAGCTTAGGCGATTTACCGCATGGCAGCCTGGGGTATCAAACCATCTTTGCGGCCGGCCTCGTGCTGCTGATCATCACGCTGATCTTCAACATCGCCGGACATTTTTTGCGAAGGCGGTTTCACCATGCATTCTAACCCGCTCCGAGAGCGGCCCGGCATCGGCACCGGACAGAAGCAGCTTGATCGTCTGTTCGCGCTGGTCGGACTCCTGGCCATGCTCGTCAGTGTCGGCACCCTGCTCGTGCTGCTCACCGGATTGTTCATGGACGGCGGTCCCCGCCTTTCCTGGACGTTTTTCACGTCGTACCCGTCTCGCTTTGCCGAACATGCCGGGATCCTCCCGGCTTGGGTCGGCACCATTCTTGTGATGGTGGTCACCGCAGTGACGGCCGTCCCGCTTGGCATCGCGGCGGCGGTCTACCTGGAAGAGTATGCGCCGAAACACTGGCTCACCGACCTCATTGAAATTAACATGGCCAACCTGGCCGGAGTGCCCTCGATCGTCTACGGGCTCATGGCCTTGGGCTTGTTCGTCTACCAGCTTCGATTGGGGCAGAGCATCCTGACCGCGGGTTTGACCTTAGCCCTGTTGATCCTCCCGATTGTGGTCATGGCCACCCGCGAGGCCATTCGAGCCGTGCCAAAGAGCCTCCGCGAAGCCGCCTTCGCGCTCGGCGCGACGAAGTGGCAAACGGTCCAGCACCACGTCCTGCCCTCCGCCACCGGCGGGATCCTGACCGGGTTGATACTGGCGCTCTCCCGGGCCATCGGCGAGAGCGCCCCGCTCATGACGATCGGCGCCCTCTCCTTCATCGCATTTTTGCCGCATGAACCCTGGCAGCCGGACTTCCCGTTTCTGTCGTTCGAGTGGCTGTTCGATCCGTTCACCGTCATGCCGATCCAGATGTTTAACTGGGTCTCGAGACCCCAGGAGGCCTTTCACGTGAACGCTGCTGGGGCCGGGTTGGTGCTCATGGTGATGACGCTGGGGATGAACGGGCTCGCCATTTATCTCCGGGCTCGGTATCGGAAACGGATTCAGTGGTAAACTGATTGGCCATGCTGACTAATTTGCCGTCCACTCTCAAGGCGGATGTGAAACATCTGAGTTTCTTTTATGGGTCAGTACAGGCCCTAAAAGACATCACGCTGCCGATTGCCGGGAACCACGTCACCGCGTTGATCGGGCCGTCCGGGTGCGGCAAGACCACCTACCTACGCTGTTTTAATCGCATGCATGACCTCTACCCGGGCAATCGCTATGAAGGACAAATCGTTCTCTATCC
>SCVQ01000080.1 GCA_004296865.1 Nitrospirota bacterium | reverse complement strand
GGTCAAATAGGCGGCGGCCCCTGCTGCCAGTCCATTCTTGCGTTCATTATCGGCATCTTCCGACGTTAACATGAGGACCGGGATCGACCCGAGGGTCTGATCCTGCTTCAAGGATCGCGTCAACGCCACCCCGTCCATCTGCGGCATGTTCATGTCCGTGATGATGAGGTCTACCGGACTGCGGGCCAATTTTTCCAACGCTTCCAGCCCATTTTCGGCCTGGACCAGCGCATAACCCTCCTGCTTCATGTAGAGCCCGACCAGGCGTCTGGTCGTGGCACAGTCATCGACGATCATAACGGCTTTGCTCATGGCGGACCCCTCTTCACCTGTGGCAGACGCAGGCCCATCCTCACAGCTTCTGATACACCACCGCCCGGTTCCCCTGCAGCGGCCGGAACGCCCGCGTGATGTTGTGCAGCGACTCCGAGAACCCGACCACCAGATGCCCGTTCGGGCTCAAGCAATCGTAGAGATTGTCGAGGATCTTCTTCTTCGCCTTCTCGTCAAAGTAAATCAGGCAATTGCGACAGAAGATCACGTCCATCCCGCGGACCATCTTCAAACGAGCCGAATCGTAAAGGTTCATGTTGGCCAACTTCACCAGATGCTTCACCTTGGCCGACAGCACATACTGTCCGTCGAGCACCGTGAAGTATTTCTGGAGCAAGGCCGGCGGGATGTTGCGGACCGCATACTCGCCGTAGACGGCCTTGCGGGCCAAATTCAAGGTCGCTTCGCTGATGTCGGTCGCGAGGATTTCGATCGACCACTTGGCCAAGGGCGGATGTTCCAACAGCATCATGCCCAACGTGTACGCCTCGTCGCCGGTCGAGGCCGCCGCGCTCCAGATTTTCAAGCTCGATGTCCCCGCATTGGCTTTCATGGTCGCCGGCACGATCATCTCCATGAAGGTCTGCAACTGCGCCAGATCGCGGTAGAAGAACGTCTCATTGGTGGTCACCAGGTTGAACAGCGTGCTGAGCTCCTTGTCCCTCCAGGCATCGAACTTGAGGAGGTTGTAGTATTCCTCGTAGGAGGCGCAGTTCCGCTCCTTGATCCGAGCCTGCAGGCGACCTTCCAGGAGATACTTCTTGTTCTCCTGAAAAAATATCCCGCTCCGCTCGTAAATCAGGTCCCGGAGGTTGAGAAAAGTGGCCGGGCTCAGTTCCATCTGCGCGCATCCTTGCATCTTAGGAAACGACCTTCGGCTGGGCGTCTCCGGTTGACCGCCGAGCGCATTCCTCCAGCGCCTGGGTCACGGCATTCCGGAAGTCGTCGTCCGCCTTGGGCAGGAACTCGGTCAGCGCGGCATGGGCCGGCGCCCCGCCGATGCTGCCCAAAGCCGTCACCACCGCTCGCTGCAACAGCGCCGGCTCACGATGATTGTGCAGGATCGCCGCCAGCGCCGGCACCGCCTCCGTCGCACCCTGATGCCCCAGGCGCTCCGCTGCCCGGTACCGGACCCAGACGTCAGGGTCCCGCAAACACTGTGCGACCAAGGCCCCTTTGGCTTCCGGCGTCTTCCAGCGGGCGACGCCCAGTGTTGCCGCCAAACGGACTCGTTCATGGTCATCAGCCAGGGCCAGGAGGAGCGCCTTGAGCGCCCCGGCCTCGTCGTAGCACCCGATGGCCGTCACCGCAGCCTCTCGGACACGCCACTCCGGATCATTCATCGCGTCTCCTAAGGAGGCCAACCCTTCCGGCAGCTTCGCCAAACCGATC
This sequence comes from Nitrospirota bacterium, assembly GCA_004296865.1. Lineage (GTDB taxonomy): Bacteria > Nitrospirota > Nitrospiria > Nitrospirales > Nitrospiraceae > SCVQ01. Next base: position 860 of record SCVQ01000080.1, on the reverse strand, counting down.
GCCCGCGCGGCCGCGGCCCGTACTTCCGGCCGACTGTGTTCGAGCTGGCCGGCCAGCTCGACCATGACCGTGTGTCCTCCGGCTCGGACCAAGGCCTCAACGATCACGTCCCGCACATCCTGATAGCGCTCGGTTTTCAACATGGCCAGCAGCGTTTCGCCGGCCATCGCGTGGCCGGACTCGCCCAGGAGACGGATCGCCTCGCAACGAATGTAGCCGGTGAGGTCCTCGACCGCTTCCGTAATGCCCTTCAGCGCCTCGTCGGTTCCAATCTTGCCGAGCGCTCTGAGCGCGAGCATGCGTCGCTCCCAGTCATGGCTCGTCCGTCGCACCTGCATCAGCGCGGCCACCGCCTCGCTCGACCCGAGTTCGCCCAATGCGCGGATGGCGATCGCACCAGCCGGGTCAACGTCCGAAGCGACCGTGCGCATCAACGCCTGGACATCCCCCGTGGTGACCAAGGCGATGACCACCCGGTCCGCCACCTCCTCGGAGGGATTTTCCAGTTCCCGGTAGGCGTTCAAAATAGGCTGCGTGCCGCGACGATCTCCCAAGAGTCCCAGGCCGATCATGGCCGCCAGCCTGGTGTCCGGGGCCTCGTCGCCGAGCGCCTCGGTCAAGAGTCCCAGCCAGCGTGGCCGCTCCAACGAACGCCAGAACTCCGACATGGCACGGTTGGTCCGACCGTCCATGATCGCCACCAAGGTCTTGATCAGCGCAGGGCGAAGCGCGCCGTCCGCCGACGCCACCAGTTCCGCCAGGACCGGTGCGGTGGCTCCAGTCCGATCCAGCCCGGCAATCGCTTCGACGGCGGCGTATCGCGCGGCCCCCTGGTCGTGTCGAACCAGGTCGAGCAAAGG
>SCVQ01000079.1 GCA_004296865.1 Nitrospirota bacterium | reverse complement strand
GGATGACGGAATGGGGGCGAAGGTTTCGGCCGATGTTGGGGGCTGGGCGCTTCCCACATGGAACGTCGTATCCGGTTTGGTTGAGTCCATCCATCAAGGGCTGACCAGGACAGGGATTCATGTGAGGATTGGGCAACACACGACGGTCCGCCTTCGACTGCCGTCCGACATCGGCTCGCTCCATGACGTTCGGATTGGGCAACGGGTCACGGCAAAGATCGCTACAGATGCGGTCTTGTTAGGAGTCCCCGGTATCCGGCCAGGTAAGGAGCGTTGGAATCGTTGGGCCGGTCGCATTGTCCTCGTCGAGCCGGGGCCATCGGCGAACGTCATTACCACGAAGGTGCACGGGGAAAGCTGGACGCTCAAGAGTGTCGAGCCTGTGTTGGGCTTAGAGCGTCGGCCCTGTGCATGGGACATCGTGACGATCGCAGTCGATCCTGCTCGGGTGCGGCTGGTCCGTCAGGCTTCGGACGACGGGATGAGGCAATTCCACCGGATGGCCTTCAGCACTCAGGCTCTCACAGGAGGACGGGTGTGGTTGAAGGGGCGCGTGCAGACCCTCCGCCAGGTTCCAACAGGATGGCTTCTGTCGCTCGAAATCGGTAGCGCCCACGTTTCGGCACTGGTGAGCACGGAGGCCGGAATTCCTTGGAGCTGGATGCCGGGCGCAGAGGTGGACGTCCACGTTGGCCAGTGGGAGGCTTGGGTCAAACCCTATGGTCTGGACACAGCCCCTATGCAGTGCAGACTGCTCTATGGGTGAGCCGTGATGGCGGACTGGTTGGGCAGAGTGGAAAACAGCTAAACCAGTTTTCCGATTCAGGTTGCACGTATCGAATTCAGGGGACCGCGGTGCCTTCTGTGCTCCTCTGAATTCTCGGGAGGACCCCCTTGCTGTGCCACAAGGCGGTCCTCCCCCCCCCAACGGCCCTTGGCCAGCGCCTTGCGCGGAGCATAGCCACTCGGTATAGTGATGAACATTTGTGGCGGAGCTGACTGAATGGGATCGCCCGTGTGTCTAGAGGTTGCTTGAGGACTGGAGGGATCTGATGATCGTAGGAAGAGTGGAACGAATGATCAAGCGTAGTGTCGGTGTGGTGCTTCTGCTTCTGCTTGGGGCCACCGCTTTAGGGATGACTCGACCGTCTGTGGTCTTCGGCGAGGACTTGACGATTGCGGCTGCCTCGGATTTAAACTTCGCTTTTAAGGAAATCGTTGCGGAGTTTGAGAAGAAGACAGGCACTCACGTGAAACTTTCGCTAGGATCGTCGGGCAATTTCTTTTCACAGATTCAGCATGGGGCTCCCTTCGATCTGTATTTCTCGGCCGATGTCCGGTATCCCCAAAAACTGGAGCAGACCGGCCATGCCGTTATGGGTTCCCTGTATAAGTATGCGGTGGGGCGCATCGTGATATGGGCCCCTGCGAAATCCTTCCTGGCAGTGGACAAGCCGGGCATGGAAGTTTTGTTGGATGCGTCGATTCAGAAGATTGCCATTGCCAACCCAAAGCACGCGCCCTACGGGCGGGCGGCGGTTTCGGCGATGGAACACTTCAAGGTCTATGACCGCGTGAATGACAAGCTCGTGCTTGGCGAAAATATCTCTCAGGCGGCCCAGTTCGTTGAGTCTGGCGCTGCGGATATTGGGATTATCGCATTGTCGTTGGCCTTGGCTCCGCCCATGAAGGCGGTCGGGAAATACTGGGAGGTCCCGGCCGATGCGCATGCCCCGTTGGAGCAGGGAGCGGTCATATTGACGAGCGCAAAGAATCAGCCGGCGGCCAAGGCGTTTCTTGATTTTCT
>SCVQ01000078.1 GCA_004296865.1 Nitrospirota bacterium | reverse complement strand
AGGCGCAGCACCAGTTCAATGCCCATGGCCCCTCCGTCGCCATCCACGCACCGAACGCGCATCTCGTCTGGAAGGAACACGAAGGGGGTGTTCGAGACAATGAGGTCGAACGGGCCGGCCGGAACGCCGTCGAACAGGTTCGAAAGATGGAAGGAGGCGTTGGTGACCGCGTTCATCGTGGCGTTGAGCCGGGCGAAGGCGAGGGCGCGAGGATTGATGTCCGCGCCAGCCACCTCGCTCGCCATGCCGGCCAACGTGAGGGCGTGAATTCCGGCCCCGGTGCAGAGGTCAAGCACCCGCTTGTAGCTGGCACTCGGCTGCCGAACGATCCAACTGGCGATCTGCCGGGCAAACTCGACCGAGTCCGCCCCCAGGAACACCCACGACTCGCGAAAGCCCGGCGGCGCGTCGTGCCAGAACAGGCGCCCCTGCCAGGGCGTCACTCGGGCAAGGCTCACATAGGAGCCGCCCTTGGCGGCCAGCAGGCCCGCCTCCAATAATCGTCGACAACGCGCCGGTGTCAGACGGCGCTCCAGCCGCGCTTGTTCGACCGGCTCGCACAGCATGAAGGCCTGACAGAGCATCCACAAGTCCGAACAGCGACCGGCCAGCCACGCATAGTACAGCGACGACAAGGCGGATGCTTGCCAGGAATTGCTCTCTCCACTGACGAAGCGGCGCAGGATCCCGGGATCATGATAGAGGCTCGGCAGATGTCCCGGCCATGGATACCGCTCAAGATGCGGGAACCCCTCCTGCACCAGCCAGGGGTGCAGGTCCGCGATCGCCCCGGCTGCCCGATCAACGTCGAGCAGGGGGAGCGCCTGTGATTGAGAATCGCTCATCGTCGAATCCTCACGAGCCGGTCCCGGCCAAGTCGGGCCATAGCTGTCGGCCCCGCGCAGCCGCGCAAGCACCTCACGTCAATTCCTTGCCGTACAGAGCGGAGTACACGCCGCCGGCCTTCACCAGCGTGGCGTGGGTTCCTTCCTCCACCACCCACCCATTCTCAAGCACGACGATCTTGTCGGCTCCGACGACGGCTGACAGGCGATGGGCGATGATGATCACGGTCCGGTCCCGCGCGATGGACGCCATCGCCTCCTGGACTAACGCCTCTGACTGATTGTCCAAAGCGCTGGTCGCCTCGTCGAAGATCAGGACCTGCGGGTCACGGACCAGTGCTCTGGCAATGGCGATCCGCTGCCGTTCCCCGCCCGAGAGTTTTAGCCCGCGATCCCCGACGATCGTCTCGTACCCCTGGGGGCAGCGGAGGATGAAGTCATGTGCGTTGGCCAGCATGGCCGCTTCCTGCACCTGGATCGCCGAAGCTCCTGGCCTGGCCAGGGCGATGTTCTCGCGGATCGTGCCGTGAAAGATGAAGGTGTCCTGGCTGACGAACCCGATCGTCGCCAGCCAGGAGGCTGCATCATACTCAGCCAGATCGATCCCATCTACGGCGATCCGCCCCGTGGTCGGATCGTAGAGCCGGGCGAGCAGGTCGACCAGGGTTGACTTGCCGGACCCCGACGGCCCGATGACGGCCGTCACCTCTCCTCGGGCGAATCGGACGCTGACATGCGAGAGGGCAAAGCGCCCGTGCCCGTAGGAGAAATTCACATCTTCGAAGCTGATCTCCCTGCCAATCGACGCAAACCTTCGCACGCCGTGCCGCGGCCCACCCTCCTGTGGCTCCACGCTGAGCTGCCCGACGAGCTGCAGTGCCGGAAGATAGAACCGCACGGTCTGCCAGCTCTGGCTGATCCGGGACATGTAAGGACCCATCCGAAAGGCTACCGCCGAGAAGACCGCCGCCACGGGCAGGACGCTTCGAACATCCCCGATCACGCCCAGCGAAGGAAGGCACAGCAACAGGCCGAGCACCACGACCCAAAATAGCTCGGTGACGCGCTGGGGCAGCAGCGCCGTCAACCAGTGGTGCGCCAGAAGATCCCG
>SCVQ01000077.1 GCA_004296865.1 Nitrospirota bacterium | reverse complement strand
CCAAATCGCTCTACGACCGGCTGGGCGGGAAGCCGGCCATCACGGCTGTGGTGGACCAGTTCGTCGCCAACGTGGCCACTGACGCCAGAATCAACGGACGCTTCGCCACCACGGACATCCCGAAGCTGAAGAAACATCTGGTCGATCAGGTCTGCACAGCTTCCGGCGGTCCCTGCGCCTATACAGGCCGGGGTATGAAAGCAACGCACGCCGGCATGAGGATCTCCTCCACGGATTTCAGCGCGCTGGTGGAGAACCTCGTGAACGCGCTCAACCACTTCAAGGTTCCGGAACACGAAAAGGGCGAGTTGCTGGGCATGCTGGGGCCCATGAAGAAGGACATCGTCGAGTTGCCGTGACCCAACACGTTGTCGTCTACAGCGATTTCAACTGTCCCTTTTGCTACGCCCTCAACAAACGTCTGGGGACATGGGGAGACCTGGAGGAAATTACATGGCGGGGCGTCCAGCACGCCCCCCATCTCCAGGTCCCCATGGCTCCCTGGCGCGCCGACATGGCAGAGGACCTGCGGAGTGAGGTTCAAGCCGTCCGAAGGCTGGCCCCCGAACTCCCGATCACGGTCCCGACCGGGAAACCAAACACCGCCGAGGCCATACGGGCTGTGGCCTTGGCCTACAGCCTGGGCCTGCAAGGTGTGGCCGCGTTCAAGGACCTGCTGTACCGGGCGTTGTGGTGCGAGGGTGCTGATATTTCCGACCCCGCCACCATTGCCTACCTGGCTGAGAAGGCTGGGCTCGGACAAACGGTGTTCTCGGCCTTGGACAATCGCCTGGCCTCGGCAACCACCTCACGGTGGCAGCAGGATTGGGAAGAAACCGGCATTGGCGCCGTACCGGCGCTGGTTCGACCGGACGGCACGCGGCTCGTGGGGCTTGTAGGACAGGACCGGCTTCGGGCGTTCCTGTGTCCCGACACCGGCACGGCGAAGCGCCCTGACTACGATGCGATGAACGGTGTATGGCTGTTTTAAGGCCGGTGTGCCGCAAGCAGGAGCGTTCCCAGTGCCTGCAGCCGTTCGAAATAGTCGCCCGCTTCATCCGGCAACTCGGGCAAGAGACCGTCGAGATCCTCCAGGCAGCTTTCCAGAATCGCGACGCGCTGCGGATCGAGCCCCTCGTGAGACTCTAAGTAGTAGGTCACGCACCCGCTGATCACGGTGTCCAGCGTCATCAGCGCACCTTCGTTGGGGTCCGAGAATCTGGGCCAACCCGAGTCCCGATGGACTGACCAGAGGGAAAGGATCTCGTTCAAGGCCTTCCCCGTAACGTGTCGATTGCCAAGAGTGTTGCCAGAGCGACCAGCGCCGTTCCGGACAGCCGATGGGCCCAGAGCGGGATGCGCCCCCACCAATCAAGCAGACGCTCGCGCAGCCATGGCGGCGCACCAAGCAGAATCAGGGCCTTGATGACCAGAAACGCGCCAAGGAAGCTCCACACCCAATCGCCCTCTTGCACGGACGACCCGACCAGCAGGACCAGCCCGCTCAGGATCATCCCTTGCGTCAGCAGAAACCGAGCGAGGGGATCCCTCAGAGCCCTTCCGATCCGGTCACGCCACCAGATCGGCACCGTGATCATCGCCACACCCATCGCAAGCCAGGTCAGGGCGATGAGTCCGAACAGCAGCAGGGTCAGCATCGCTTCACTGAGCTCCCAGCCAGCCCAAGGCATTCAGCAACAGAATGGCCAAGGTGCACAGTCCGAGCCCCCAGAACCGGTAATCGACAGCCTCGCGCTGTAAGCACCATTCCAGTACCCCTGTCCGCCACCGTTGGGGCCCGACCGCCAGGAACAGCCCCTTGATGACCATGGCCACGCCAGTGACCGTCCAGAGCAGCCGATAGTGCAGACCTCCGGAACCGAGGAGCAGGATAATGCCCAGACAGACGGCCACGCCCTCCCACCGCAGCATGGCCGACGAAAGTGCCAGCACCTCACGGACGCGCGCGATCACCTGGCGGGGGGCGACCAGCAGAGCCAGCCCGTCAGCCATCCAGATCCCGGCAATGGCCGCCAACAGGTACTTCATGAAACTCGTGATGGATGATGAGTAAGACGTGATGAGCAGAAGAATCGACCCCGGTTGCAGTCCTCTACACGTCTCGCATCACGCATGACGATCCATGCTCCTATGGATACAGCCCACGGGCCAGGTGAGCCTGGGCCACCTTGTCGATGCCGCTCATGAGCGCCGCCATCCGCATCGTGACCTGCCGCGTCGTTGCAAACTGGAGCGTCCGATGAAACGCGTCGGTAATGATTTCGTGCAACCGATCCTGAATGTCCTTCGCCTTCCAGAAAAAGCGCTGCACATCCTGAACCCATTCGAAATAGGACACGATCACCCCGCCCGAATTGGCGAGGATGTCCGGAATAATGAAGATCCCTTTATCGATCAGGATCTGGTCTGCCTCCAGGGTCGTCGGTCCGTTGGCGCCCTCGGCCAAAATTCTGCACCGGACCTTGGCGGCGTTGTCCTGCGTGATCTGTTCCGAAAGAGCGGCCGGGACCAGGATCGTGCAGTCCAGCGCCAGCAATTCCTCATTGGTGATCGCGTCCCCCATCTTGACGTCGCAGAGCGACTGGCGGCCGGTGGCACGGTAGCGTGTCAGCAAGTCCGGGATGTTCAACCCCTTGGGGTTGTAAAGCCCCCCGGTTTTATTGCTGACCGCGATGACCTTGGCGCCGGCCTCCTGCATAATCCGCGCAGTGTGCGACCCGACGTTGCCGAATCCCTGTACCGCCACCGTGGCCGTCGGCACCGCCACACCCAGGTGCTTCATGGCCTCCAGGGTCACATCGACCACGCCCCGTCCCGTTGCCTCCTCGCGCCCCAGGCTGCCGCCGATCGACAGCGGCTTGCCCGTCACCACCCCCGGCACCGCAAACCCCATCTGTTGGCTGTAGGTATCCATGATCCACGCCATGACTTGGGCATCGGTGCCGACGTCCGGAGCCGGCACATCCTTGTCCGGCCCGATGAGCGGAAAAATCTCCGCCGCGTAACGGCGGGTCAGCCGCTGAAGTTCCCCACGCGACAGCTGTTCCGGAGCCACCTGGACACCACCTTTCGCCCCGCCGTACGGGAGCCCGGCCAGCGCACATTTCCAGGTCATCCACATGGCCAGCGCGGCCACTTCGCCGAGGTTGACGTCGGGATGGTAGCGAATCCCTCCCTTGGACGGCCCTCGCGAAGAGTCATGTTTCACGCGGTAGCCTGTGAAGACCTTGACGGTGCCGTTGTCCATTCTCACCGGCACACTCACGATGAGCGAACGTTCCGGCAGTTTCAGCCGCTCCCGCAGATTCAAGTCCAGGTTCATTCGTTCGGCCGCCTGATCGAACTGCGCCACCGCCAGCCGAAATGTGTGATTGTCCAACTCGTTCACGCTCATCCTCCTCCGCTTCCCATGCCCACGGCCGAATTCAGACGCTCCCGCCCACCGGCCACGCCAGCTTCCAAGGCCTCACCGGATAAGCCTGTGAGAGGCACGGCGGCGCAGCCTTCATTCCCCTCGGTCCAATCGAGCCCGAATACCTCGGCAAACTTCTCCGCAACCCTCTTTCTGACCATCGCCACCTCAACCGGTGTACCGAGAAGTGCAGCCATAGAGGTCACGCGGCAGCCGGTAATCCCACAGGGGACGATCCGATGGAACGGCGCCAGATCGACCGTCACGTTCAGCGCAAAACCGTGCATCGTCACGCCTTTCACAATGCGCACGCCCAGGGCTGCGATTTTCGCCGGTTCCTCTCCGACCCAGACACCGGGCAAACGCTCAACCCGCTGCCCCGCGATGCCCCAGTCCGCCAAGGTCCTGATCAGCACGTCCTCGAGCAACCGCACGTAGGCCTTCGGTCCTGGACAGAAGCGGCTGAGGCGAAGAATCGGATAGCCGACGATCTGCCCCGGCCCGTGATAGGTCACGGACCCACCACGCTCCACGTGATACAGAGAATAGCCGGCCTCTCGAAGGACCTGCTCCTCCCCCCAATGAGCCGCCTGCCCGCTTCGTCCAACCGTAAAGACCGGCTCATGCTCGACGAGGACCAGCGTATCGGGCCGGCGGCCAGCCACCCGCTCTTCGACCAGGCGACGTTGAAGGTCCCAGGCCGCAGCATAGTCGAGCCGATCATAGACCAAAAGAAGGCCGGGGCCGCTCATGTTGTCCTTCTCCGCCACGCCAGCGGGCAGTCCCCTCTTCACTGGATCGGCGGAGAAGAAGAGCGAGGCAGCGATGTGGTCACCTGGCCCTTCTTCCCATAGACGGTGAGTTGCGCCGGGACCGGCTCACCGGGGCGCAGAAAGACGTGCCAGAAATCCCCGATATTGTAGAGTTGCGTCTCATCGATTGCCGTAATGACATCGCCAACCTGAAGCCCGGCTTGGGCCGCCAGCTTGGTCGGCTCAACCTGCAGGACCGCGACGCCTCGGTCCACCTCCAGGTTGAAGCTGGCCACGATGCTCGGAGTCACCGTGACCGGGATGAACCCGAGGTCTGGCCTGAGCACCGTCCCGCGTGCCAGAAGGGATTGAATGTTGGGGGAGGCCGCGTCGATGGAGATCGCGTAACTGATCGCCTGCGCCGAAGGCGCGACGGCGGCGTTGATCCCCACCACCCGCCCGGACAGATCGACCAGAGGGCCCCCGCTGTTGCCCGGATTGATGGCCGCATCGGTCTGGATCAGGTCGTAGAGCGTTTCTCCGTTCGGAGCCAGAATCGACCGGTCCAGGGCGCTGACCACTCCCACCGTCACCGTTGACCCTCCCTTCAAGGCAAAGGGATTGCCGATTGCGACCACGGTCTCGCCGATCTGCAGCTTTGATGACTCGCCGAGGCGGGCCGCCACGAGGTCCTTCGCCGCAATTTTGATCAAGGCCAGGTCCAACAGAAAATCACGGCCCACCACCCGGCCCGGCGTCAGCCGCCCGGTGGTGAGGCCGACCACCACGCTTGTGATCCCTTCAACCAAATGATTGTTGGTGAGGATATAACCCTGTTCGTCGATGATCAGACCGGAGCCGGACCCGGGCGGGGAAGGGTGCTGGAAAGGGTTGGGCGGCACGCCGCGAGTCATGACCGTGACGACCGAGGGCCGCACCGCCACCACCACCTCCGGAACCGTCATCTCCTTCTGCTTCGCCGAGACGGAGCCGTTTTGAGACAGGGCTCGATCGGCTGTCCCCCCGGCCAGGCCGAAGGAAACACCCACGAGCCCCATGACCCAGAACGCCTTGCGCCAGTTCCTTCGGTACTGCCCGCTCTTCGCCATAGGTTTCATCGGCTGCGACAAAAGTTCTCCATTGTCTCCCAATTCACGTCCAGTCTCAAGCTCCTTCACGCGTTGGAAATAAAACGGGCGAGGCTCATGCCTCGCCCGTTGCTGTCCCGCACCTGGTTTTCGCTCAGGTATTTACTTGATCGCTTCAAACATTTGTTTGATTTCAGGCGTCTTCAACTTCTTGATCGCCTTGGCCTCGATCTGGCGGATCCGCTCCCGGGTCACCGAGAGGCTCTGCCCGACCTGCTCGAGTGTGCAGGGCTCGTCCTGGCCGATCCCGAACCGCAACCGAATCACCGTTTGCTCGCGGGGCGTCAGGGTGCCCAGGATGCGATCCAACTCGCGCGTCAGTTCGGTGCGATGAACATGAGAGTCCGGCGTGACCGCCTGGCGATCCGCAATCAATTCTCCGAACAACGTTTCCCCATCCCCGATCGGATTTTCCAGGGAGATCGGTTCCTGGAAGACTCGCATCGTTTCTTGGATCTTTTCGGGACGAGTCCGCAGGGCCTGCCCGACTTCCTCGATATGAGCCTCCCGGCCAAGTTGCTGCACCAGCCGACGTGCAGTCCGCACGATCCGATGCGAGGCCTCCGTCATGTGCACGGGGATTCTGATGGTCCTGGATTGATCGGCCAACGCCCGCGTGATCCCCTGACGAACCCACCAGGTCGCATAGGTGCTGAACTTGAACCCTTTGCGGTGCTGGTAGCGTTCCGCCGCCTTCATGAGCCCGATGTTGCCTTCCTGAACCAGATCCAGCAAGCCGAGCCCACGACCGTTGTAATGCTTGGCGATGTCCACGACCAAGCGCAGGTTGCACCGGACCATCTCGTCCTTACCCTTTTCCAACACAGCGCGAGACTCACGGGCCTGACGACGGCACAGCATCAGGCGCTTCACCCTGGCGGCCGCCGCCTTGCTTGGACCCTTCGCTTCCGCGATGAGCGTGTTGAGATTGGCTTCAGCCCGGGCCAAGGCGATGGCGGAGAGACCGCTCAGGCCACGGATTTCGCGTAAGGCCTCGATGGCCTCTTGAAGCGCCTCACTCTTCCGCATCTGGGCGGCGATACCGACGGCTTCCCGCAGGGCCATCCTGACGCCCCTGCTTCCCTGATCAATCCGCTTGGCCAGCGCCAACTCCTCGCCCCGATTCAGGAGCGGTCGTTGCCCAAACGAACGGAAGTAGAGCGACTCCAGCGCCATGGAGGGGTCTTCCTTGGACACGACGGCTGCCCGTTCCGTCCGCTCTTCCAAAGCGCTCGCCTTGACCGCATCCCGTTCGATGATTTCCAGAAGATCGCTGGCTTCCTCGTCGTCAGTCTCAAGCTCCAAGGCCTCGGGCCGCTCGATGATTTCTTCCTGATTATCTTCGATAAGGCTGTCTTTTTTCATTTGTTTATCTCTATCCTCCAACGATAATCTGGGGTGAAAACGCCCTTTTAACTCGCTCGACCCGTTCCTCGTGCCTGGTTTTTTCAGTTCCATTCCCCAATTAGAGCACAAAAGAGTGAAAAGGATTCGCCCGCCAGATCCACTCAGATATACCCATCTTTCCAATACCTTGCGTCCAAACAAAAGCCGAAGCAGATATGGGGATTATGCCAAGGCCGGAAGGTTTTTCTTTTGTGGGAATGAGGTAAGACCGGTATGGGAAAAATCAAGCTGATTTCTGATGAATTCGGTCGGATGCCCCCTTACAGAGATCGTCGCGCAAGAGGTCCGAACAGCGGCCAGAATTCCTATCCCTACTCCTTTTTCTCCAGACTCTTGAGCAGGGGCGAGATGATATCGATGGGAACCGGGAAAATCGTGGTTGAATTCTTTTCGGCCGCGATCTCCACCAGGGTTTGAAGGTATCGCAGTTGAAGCGCAATCGGATTTTGGCTCATGACAGCGGCTGCATCAGTCAGGCGTTGCGCGGCCTGGTATTCGCCTTCCGCATGGATCACCTTGGACCGCCGTTCACGCTCCGCTTCGGCCTGCTTGGCAATCGCCCGCTGCATTTCCTGCGGAAGATCCACGTTCTTCACCTCCACGGCCGAGACCTTGACGCCCCAGGGTTCGGTCTGCTGGTCGATAATCCGCTGCAGCTCGGCGTTGATCTCTTCCCGCTTGGCCAGGAGATCGTCGAGTTGGCTCTGCCCCAGCACGCTGCGCAACGTCGTCTGGGCCATCATGGAGGTGGCATAGAGATAGTCTTCGACTTCCACAATGGCCCGTTGCGGGTCGACCACGCGGAAGTAGATCACGGCGTTCACTTTGACCGACACGTTGTCCTTGGTGATCACGTCTTGCGGGGGCACGTCCATGGCGACTGTCCGCAGACTGACCCGCACCAGCTTGTCGATCAGGGGGATGATAACCACGACGCCGGGGCCGTTGCCACCGACGAGGCCGCGCGCTAGCCGGCCCCATCGGAAGATCACCGCCCGCTCGTACTCGCGCAGCACGTGGAAGCCCATGGCGACCAATAGACCCAGCAGGACGAGCAGAATCATAGGGCTGAACAGCAGGTTCATATCAGGCATCTCCCTTTTTGGCAGCGGGGGTGACGTAGAGCTTCAACCCTTCAATCTTCGTGACCTCGGCCTGGTCGCCTGGCTGCAGGGGACGGTCGCTGACCGCCTCCCACAGTTCGCCGTGGACCAGGATCTTTCCCTGCGGGGCCAGGGTCGTCTTGGCGACCCCCACCAAGCCGACCATCCCTTCGCGTCCTGTCGAGGGTTTCCGGCGCATGGCGCGAATGCCCATCCCCACCACGAACAGGGTGAATCCCGCGGCCAAGACCACCACGGGCACGATGACGGCCCATGAAATCTTGAGAAAAGGGGCTTCGGTCTTGATCAACATCAGCGAACCCAGGACCATTGAGACGACCCCGCCGATGGCCAGCAGCCCGTAGCTTGTGACGGAGACCTCCAAGATGAACAACGCGATGCCCAGGAGCATCAGGAGCACCCCCGCATAATTCACCGGGAGCGACTGAAAGGAATAAAAGGCCAGGATCAGGCTGATCGCGCCGACGATGCCGGGCAGGATCGCACCGGGATTGTAGAGCTCGGCCAGCAGCCCGATCGTGCCGAGCGTCATCAAGACATAGGCGATGTTGGGATCGCTGAGCGCTTTGAGCAGCTCCAGCCGCCAGCCCATCGGGAAGGGCTGGACCGTCGCCCCTTTGGTGTGCAGCACAACCGAGCTGGCCCCCAGCGTCACCTTCCGGCCCTCCAGCTTGTCGAGCAAGGACGGCAGATCCTCCGCCACGAGGTCGATGATCTTCAGGCCGAGCGCCTCCTTTTCCGTCACCGAGACGCTCTTGCGCACGGCGTCCTCGGCCCAAGCCGCATTGCGCCCCTGCCGTTCGGCGATCGACTTGATATAGGCCACGGAGTCGTTCTCGACCTTCTCCTTCATGGTCTTGTCTATTTCGCCCCCGCCCATCGCCACCGGATGGGCCGCGCCGATGTTCGTGCCGGAAGCCATCGCCGCCACATGAGCTGCCATCGTGATGAACACCCCGGCAGAGGCGGCCCGGCCCCCGGAGGGAGCCACGAAGACCACGACGGGGAGCGAGGCGGCGGTCAAGTCCTTCACGATCAGCCGCATGGAGGTGTCCAGGCCGCCAGGGGTATCCAGTTGGACGATCAAGACCTGCGCCTTGTTCGTTTCCGCAAAGGCCAGGGCGTCATGGAGGTACTCGGCTGTCACTGGATTGATAACGCCCTCATAGGTTGCCACCACAACAGGGGCGGCGGCTCCGACGGCTTGAGCAGTCGGTCCCGTGAGACTGAGCAGCGCGAGCGCGGCTAGCGTGGGGAAGAAGACGGGGAGACGGAGGACCGAGGTTTTCATAGCACGGTCCCTATGAGGTGCTGCAGCAACTTGGTCGATCATACGGCTACCTCTCTACCCTGTCAAGAAACGGACCGGCCATAATCGGTTGAAAAGGGTCGGTTGAAAAGCCCCCTCTGTTCTCCTATGATGAGTCCATGATGAACAACGGCAGACTCTTGCAGAACGGCCAGCGCATCCACCTGGTGGATAAGAAAAGCCGTCAGTACGCCCTGACGCTGAAGGCGGGCGAGACTTTCCAGTACAGCGGGGAAACGATCCCCCACGACGAACTGATCGGCAAGCCCGATGGCTCCGTCGTCACGTTGTCGCGCGGCAAACGCATGCTCATCCTCCTGCCCACGTTGGGCGAGTATGTGCTGAAGATGCCGCGTGGCGCCCAGGTCATTTACCCGAAGGACCTGGCGATGATCACGATCTGGGCGGATATCTACCCCGGCGCCCGCGTCTTTGAGGCCGGGACCGGTTCGGGAGCCCTCACCATGGCCTTGCTCCGGGCCGTGGGGGACCGTGGATCGGTGGTCAGCTACGAAGCGCGCGAAGACTTTGCCAAAACCGCCATGAAGAATATCGAACGGTACCTCGGGCCGGTTCCCAACTTGACGGCGCGCAGACAAGATGCCGCCGAGGGCATCGAGCCGGAGGAGGAGGCCGGAGGGTTCGACCGGGTCGTGCTCGACCTGCCGGAGCCCTGGCGGGTGATTCCGCATGCCGTGCGCGCCCTTCGTTCCGGCGGCCTGTACCTGAGTTATGTGCCCACGATCCCGCAGGTCATGCAGACGGTAGAAGCGCTGGAGCGAGCCGCGGTGTTCGGCCTGATCGAAACCTTCGAGACCTTGTTGCGGACGTGGAATATCAAGGGGCGGAGCGTCAGGCCGGACCATCGGATGGTGGCCCACTCCGGGTTCATCACCGTGGCCAGAAAAGTCGAACCGGGGCTGTTGGGGACCGGAGCGGCCGAGGCGGAAGCGGAGCCTGGCGACGACTCCGATGCCCAAGAACAAGAAGAGGAGAACGCGGCATGAAACGCCTGGACGGCACGGTGGCCTTGATCACGGGCGGAGGGGTCGGGATCGGAGAGGCGGTCGCAAGGCTGTTTGCCAAGGAAGGGGCGGCAGTCCTCATCACAGGCCGTCGCAAGGACCTCCTGGATCGGGTCGTCGGGGAGATCCAGCGGAGCGGAGGCCGCGCCCTGGCCGTCGCCGGAAGCGTGGCGGACGAGGCCCACGCGCAAGCAGCCGTCATGCAGGCCGTCCGGACCTTTGGCAAACTGAACGTGCTGGTCAACAACGCCGGGATCGGGTCGTTCGGCAAACTGCTGCATGAAATCGATGACGCCACGTGGAACGAGTTGTTCGCCACCAACCTCACCGGCGCCTTCCGGATGACCCGCGCGGCTCTCCCCGAGATGCTCAAGGCGGGTGGGGGCGCCATCGTGAACGTGTCCTCGATCGCCTCCCTCGTCGGCATTCCAACGACCGCCGCCTACAGCGCCACCAAAGGCGGCCTCGATGCGCTCACCCGGTGCACGGCGCTGGACTACGCCAAGCAGGGCATTCGCTGCAACGCGGTGAACCCCGGGCTGGTGGACACCCCGATGGCCGCGCCGCTCATCAATGATCCGGCCCGGCTGGCCCAAGCCATCGCCGCCTACCCCCTCGGCAGGCCTGGCACGCCGGAGGAAGT
>SCVQ01000076.1 GCA_004296865.1 Nitrospirota bacterium | reverse complement strand
CCATATGGGGAATCTCCATCGTGCGGTAGGTCTCCTCCCGCAACAAGCGACAGGCGTCCGTCTCGGCGGTTGAATGGCCCTCGGCATAGGCTTCGATTTCCGGCTTGATCAAGTTCTCCATCGTGGTCCCTCCGAAATTGCAAAAGTAGGTGCGCGTTGCGTATGCTGATCGGGCATCATACCATTGGAATCTCTGAGGAGACTTGTGCGTGAAGACACTTGAAACCTTGCAGCCCCTGACCCATCGGCTCGTCGAAATCCAGCACCTACACAGCGCGGCCTCCCTGCTCTCCTGGGACCAGGAAACCTACATGCCTCCCGGCGGTGGCGAGGCCAGGGCAGACCAGTTGTCCACGCTCCAAACACTGGCTCACGATAAACTGGTCTCGCCGGACATCGAAGCCCTGCTCGACAAATGGGTGGACCCGGCAACGGGCCAGGCCTTAGAGACGTCTGGCGCTCCCTGGGACGAACCGTCTCGCGCGCTCCTGCGCGAGGTCTGGCGAGACTTCAGCCGGGCAAAAAAACTCCCGTCGGACTTCGTCAAGAAACTCAGCCGGGAATGTTCGCTGGCTCAACAGGTCTGGACCGAAGCCCGAAAGAAAAATGACTTCAAGCTGTTTCTCCCGAACCTCAACACCGTCGTCACGCTCAAGCGGGAGGAGACGCAGTACCTCGGCTACAAAAACTCTCCCTATGACGCGCTGCTGGATTACTACGAGCCCGGCGCCACCGTTGCGCAACTTGCCCCCTTGTTCGCCACGTTGAAGAGTCGGCTGGTCCCGCTGCTCAACCGGGTGGTGGTTTCCCCGGTCAGGATCGATGACACCCTGCTGACCCGCTCCTATGATCCGGCGCGCCAGGTGGAATTCGGGAAGTTCGTCCTCACCGCCATGGGCTACAACTTTGACCGGGGTCGACTGGACCTCTCCGCCCATCCCTTCACCACCTCCTTCCACCCGTCCGATGTGCGCGTGACGACCCGCGTCTACGAGCACGAGCTGCCGGCCTGCCTCTTTAGCTGCATCCACGAAGGGGGGCATGGCCTGTACGATCAGGGGCTCGACCCTTCCCGCTACGGGACGCCTCTGGGCGAAGCTCTCTCGCTCGGCATCCATGAGAGCCAGTCCCGCTTGTGGGAAAACTGCGTCGGTCGGTCACGGCCTTTCTGGCACTGCTTGTATCCCCTGCTGCAGCAGACCTTTCCCGATCAGCTCGGCGGAGTGGATCTGGACCGGTTTTACGCAGCGATCAATCGTGTGCAGCCCTCCTTGATCCGGGTGGAGGCGGACGAGCTGACTTACAACCTGCACATCATGTTGCGTTTCGAGATCGAGCAGGATCTGATCGAAGGCCGGACGCAGGTGGAGGACCTCCCGGGCATCTGGAACGAGCGGATGAAGACCTCTCTGGGCATCGTCCCGAAACGGGACGCGGAGGGAGTCTTACAGGATGTCCATTGGTCGCTGGGGGCGTTCGGCTACTTCCCGACCTACACGCTGGGGAACCTCTATGCAGTCCAGTTCTACGACCAGGTCTGTCGGGAACTGCCGAACCTCAAGGCGGAGATCGAAGCCGGACGGCTCACGGTCTTGACCAAGTGGCTCAATCAGAAGATCCACCGCTGGGGGCGCAGCTTCACCGCCGACCACCTCGTTCAACGGGTGACCGGCCGCTCCCTGAGCCCGGAGCCCTTTCTGACCTATGTAGAGAAAAAGTTTGGAGAGCTGTATAGCCTGTCCGGACAGGCTTAAAACGGAAGCTTGAACCCGCCGGGCAGCAATTTCTCCACGGCGCCTTGCGATAGGCCGGTCCCCTGAGCCAGGCGCAAAGCCAATTCATCCCCGACACCGCCCAAGCCACCGAAGCTGCCCTTGAGTTCGTTCAGCGGCCCGCCGACCTTCGCCATCACGGCCGTCTCCAGTTCCCTCTTGAAACGGTCGGCATAATCCTGCACCAACGTACCCGCGGCTTCCTTCAACACATGGTCCAGATCGGACGTGAGGTGAACCTCGTATTGATCGAGCGTGCCCGTGACTTCGGCCTTCGCGGTGAACGCCGAGACGCCGGACAAGGCTGCCCCGATCGCCTTGACAAACTGGTTGGACGAATCCTGCTTGCCGACGGTCAGGTGCACCGATTTCAGGCCTGCCGTCATCGCTCCGGCAAGCGCCGATCCGCTGACGGTTACCTGGAGGTCCATGTCCGCCACGGCCGCCCCCAGCGTCACCGGCCAATTCGCACTGTCGGAGAGGACGACGTGCTGCACCTGATAGCCCCGGGCCTTGAGTTGCACGCTGTCTTTGGCCGAAGACGGCAGGACATGGTTCAAAGTCCCAGCAAGATGGAGCGACTGCACGCCTTTCAGCTTCTCCCCTGCGAAGGAAAAAGTAAGCGGCAACCCCAGGACGTCCTGATCCGGCGTGATGTTCTCGATCCTGCCGCTCACATCGCCGATGTCCAGTTGCGCGGAGACCTTGGCCAGACGGATCAGGAAATCGGGCAAAGGTGCCTGTTCCTTGAACCGCACATCCACTCCCTTGCCCCGGACCGGCTTGACCACCTCATGCCCCTGTTGCCGTTCTTTGACCCGCGCAAGGGCCGGCTGCATTTTCCCGTACCACACCACCCCCTTGCGAACCCAGGCCCCGCTTTGCC
>SCVQ01000075.1 GCA_004296865.1 Nitrospirota bacterium | reverse complement strand
GATCCGCAAGTTTGGCCATGCCAGGTCTGAAGCTGGTGAGGCCGAACAACTGTTGCGCTCCCGGATGATCCTGGTCGAACCTCAGGTTCTGGAGGCTCCTGTCTGTCGTGACTCGGACGATGACGTTGTGATTGGGACGGCCTTGGCTGGAGCCTGTCAGTGCATCGTCACCGGCGATGCCGATCTCTTGATCCTGAAGCGGTATCGCGGGATCGACATTTTCTCGCCCGGCATGTTTTGGCGCTATCAAGCGGAGGAGTAGGGAGAACAGTCAGGCCGGATTCTTGATGAATTATTGGGAGTCCCGGGTAAGCCGGTTATAAATGATGGCGCCGACA
Organism: Nitrospirota bacterium; assembly: GCA_004296865.1. Taxonomy (GTDB): domain Bacteria; phylum Nitrospirota; class Nitrospiria; order Nitrospirales; family Nitrospiraceae; genus SCVQ01. The sequence goes on along the minus strand of SCVQ01000075.1, from coordinate 2,053 downwards.
TAGCCGAAGCCCCAGGCGCCTGCGACGAAGGCGAGGAATTCGCCGGCCATTTTGAGGACATTGATCTCGGTGGGGAGCAGCGAGGCGACGTCGGCGCCGAAGAACTGCGCGTTGAAGATGAAGACGAATGCTGTCGGGGTCAGAACTCGCAAGAAGGTCAGGAGTAGTGCGAGTCCTGCGGTGGTCAGCGCGAGGGTATTGGCGAAGGCGAGGGGACGGATCGTCATGTGAAGTGGCTCACCTCGATGACCGGATGGCCATGCTAGGTGATCTGCCAGGTAAATGCAAACCAGGGACGGGCGTCTCCCCGCGCGGCCTGATTTCCGGGCGACTGATTAAGGGCTTTTCAAGTTCGTCGGACTCGGCTACACTCCACTCTCGACAGCCATTCCAGAACGTCTTTATTCGGAGGAACAGATGAAGAGCCGGCTGGGCCTGTGCCTCTGTGGATTGCTCCTGACGGGGTGCATATCGATCGGGAACCCGCTTCTGGCCGAGGAGTCGGTTGTGGCGCAGATCAAGGTGGGGCAAACGACCAAGGGGCAGGTGGCGTCGCTATTGGGCGAGCCCGCACAGATGAGAAGTTCCGTGTCCATGGGGCATATCCATGAGTGGTGGAGGTATAGTTATTCCTCCTCCCTGGTCAATCCGCTGGAGTATGTCTTGCTGTCCGGGCTCTTCGTCAACGGCATCGGGACGCCGGATACCCAACGAGTGCTGGATGTTTTCTACAGTCCGGAGGGGACTGTCGAGACGATCTCCCTCGTGACCACGTCCTATGATCTGAGCGGACCCTACTGGCCGAGCAAGGTTATCAGCACCACCAGGACCGATATGCTTCCAAGCGGTTTCGGCAATCCGGTCCGTTTTGAAGACAAGGTGGGGGACCGGGATCAATGAAGCCGGGGAGAGCTTCGTTGGCACGAGTTAAGCCGCCTTTCTGTCCTTAGCCGGAGGATTCTTTTAGACGGTCCAGACGAGCGCGATCGAGTTGGACGAAGATCGCTTTCTCCTGCGTGACGGTCACGGTGCCGGGCGGTTGGCCTTTCATCTTGCGGACCCATTTTTTTCTGGTATAGATCACCTCGCCTTTGCCGCTCTTCTTTAAATCGCTATAGAGCAATGCCAGCGTGGCTGCGTCTCGGATTGTCTCGTGGGGCGGGTCGGCGCCTTTTTCCAGCCGTACCACCACGTGTGACCCCGGCGTGCCGTGGGCATGGAGCCAGAGGTCGTCGCTGTGGGCGAACTTGAAGGTCAGTTCTTCGTTCTCGCGGGCGTTCCGGCCCACGTAAATCGGGAGCCCGTCGGTGGAGGTAAAGCGGCGGAAGGGACCTTTCCGAGGCGAGTGACGAGTGACAGGTGATGGGTGACGAGCAATGGGCTTGAATGGGGTTTCTTGCGCTGGCGGCTGCCAGGTCTCTTGCTCGATGGCGTTCCGTTCTGCCTGCAAGGCGTCCAGGTCTCGTTCGGCCGTCTCCAGTCTGGGTTTGATCTCGCGGTCGGCGGCCAGGTACTTGCGGTGTTTTTTGAAGTAATCGTCCATGTTGCCTTGCGGGGTTTTTGAAAGGTCCAGGGGGATGGTCAACTCCGGCATGGCCGGGTCGAAATAGTCTATCACGGTGACCTGCGCCTGTCCCTTCGTCATAAGGTGGAGGTTGGCTTTGAGCAGTTCGCCGTAACGGGCATATTCCTTGTAGCGGGTCGCCTTGTCAAAGTCGGCCCTCAGCGCATCGATTCGCCTCGCGGCCTTCTTGATGCCCTTGCGGAGCTCCGCCAGCCGCGCCTGTCTGAGGTGTTCGCGAGCGAGGTCTTCTTCACGGCCCTGGTCGCGACGCTCGATGGAGGACGACATTGGAAAGGGCTGGTCGCTCTCCGGTTGCTGGAGAGGCTTTGCATTCGTTCTTCTCCGTTCCTGCTCGTTCGTGCCGGGGGGCCTTGCCACAGGAGGTTGCACAGGAGTCTGGAAGGGCTGTCCGGTCTTCTCGCGTCCGGTCTCGAGCGCAATCAGGATCTTGTCCTCTGCATCCAGCAGAAGGAGATCGGCGGTTCTGCC
>SCVQ01000074.1 GCA_004296865.1 Nitrospirota bacterium | reverse complement strand
GGCATAGTCCCCATTCTTCTCGTAGACCGCCGCGGAGGTGCCCAGCAAATCGAGGTAGCTCCTCACGATACCAACGAGAGTGGATTCGCCGACCGAATTCAGAATTTCCCTCGAGGTATTGAGCGCGAGCAAGTTGCCGTAGGGCGGCGTATATTCTTCCATCGGGAGTTGTTTCGTCAGCAGCCATTCGATTTTCTTCAGCGATTCCTCCGCCTGCTTGCGGGCGGTGATATCCTCCAGAACGTGTATCGAGAATTGGTAGCGACCATCGGCGCTCTTGATGGGGTAGGCCCGGACGAAGAAACACCTGTTGATCGAGGGGCAGAGAATCTCTTGCCCGGCCGGCGACCCGCTCTGAAGAGCCGCGCGGCTCATCTCAAGCGGCCCCTCGGTCTTCGGAAAGACCTCGTAATAGGGTCGCCCGATCACGTGCTCCATCGGCTCGCCCGCGGCCTCGGCATAGGCTCGATTCGCTTGCACGATCTTGAACTCCCGATCATAGACGAACAGCGGGTCGAGGATGGCGTCGAATGTTTTTTCCCATTGCCGCTTGGCGCCGGTGAGAGCCGCCGCAGTCTCGTTGAGATCTTCCAGCATCAAGAGCATGGCTCTCCGGGTCTCATCGGCTTCCTTGAGCAGTGCCGTCTGCCGGACCGCGGTCTCCTGAGTCGTCACATCGTACACGAGGGCAACCACGAACTTGACGGTCCCATCCGGCCCCAAGAGTGGAAAGGCCAGGTGCCAGAGGAGGACAGACCTTCCATCCGGCGTCCGATAGCGGAGTTCCTCGGGACCGATCACGGCGCCCTCGTCGCGGACCCGCGGCAGCTTCTCCTTGAGCCCCAATTCGCTCAGCAACGGCTCCGGGATGAACTCCCAGGGGCTCTTGCCGAGCACCTCATCCCCGCAGCCGGTTATCTGATGGAATGCCGCGTTGATACGGACGATCTTGAGGTTTCGGTCATGCACGATCACGGCGACCGGCGCATGAGCCAGCATCGCGTCAAGCAGTGCGCGACTTGTCAGTTCATCTAACTGCGAACGCCCGGAGTCAGGCACGAATCACCCTCCAGCCTCTTTGTCTTCGCCCCCTCACCAATTAGACAAGAAGCACCTGAAAGACAAGGAACGGTAACGCCTCACGCTTCACCCCTCACGATGGCTTCTTCAGCCGCTCGATCTCGGCCTTCAGCTCCTTGATCCGGAACTCCCGCTGCACCGTGGCCTTGTGGAAACGCTCCAGCTCATCCACCCGCTCTTGCAGCTCTCTCGCCCTGGCGTCCAGTTCCTCATGCGCCTTCCGCAACGCCTCCTCCGCCTGGCGCCGTTCAGTAATTTCTGTTCGCAACCCTTCATTGGCGTTTGCCAGCTCGGCCGTGCGGGCCCGCACCTGTCCTTCCACCTCGCCATACGCCCCCCGCAGGGCTGCCTCCGCCCGGTTCCGTCGGACGATCTCGCCGATCAGTCTCGCTGCCGCGAGCAACCGCTCTTTGGCATGCTCGACGATGAAGAGCGGGCGAGACTCGTAGGCGGCGGCTAGCCCCCTGAGTTGCTCGACTTCCACGCCATACCGCTCCGCGATCTCCTGCAGCTTCCGAGGCTCTGTGGGCGGATTCCCGTATCCGAAGTTCATGGACCCGATGATCTCCTCCCCCGCCCGCACGGGGACGGCATACAGCCGGATGCCCCCTTGGCATTCGATGTCCACCGGCCCGCCGGTCTCGATGGACACCTTCGAGGCGTCGCGCCAGCAGGATTCGTGGCAAAGCCACTTGCCGCAGGCCAGCGCGTCCCGGTTGTCGTCGGTCCCGCAGAGACGACGGGAGGCTTGGTCGAGGACGCGACACCAGCCCGAGGAAAAGATGCCCAACGCATAATCCCCGTTCTGCTCATACACGGCTGCGGAGGTCCCCAGGACGTCGAGATACTCGGCCACGATGTCGTTCAAGAGCATACCTCCGACCGCCCCGGCGATCACCCGCTGCGTATTGAGCGAGACCAGGTCGCCGTATGGTGGCTGATAGAGGGGAGGCTCCGGCTCCTTTTTCAGGAGCCACTCCATCGCGCGGAGCGCTGCATCCTCCCGTTTGCGCTCGGTGAGGTCGCGTACGACGCCGACAAACCCACGACGCCCGTCCGGCCGCGCCACGACGGCTAGGGACCATTCGCAGGGGATCAGGGTGCCATCCCGGCGGCAGCCGATCAGTTCGGTCGTCTTCCCGATCAGGCGGCTTTCCCCCGTTTCCAGGTACCGCCGGAGCCCGGCACGGTGGGCCTCCCGGTCGTCCGGCGGCACGATCACCGTGACGTTCTGACCGATCAGTCCGCCCGCCGGCCAGCCGAACAGCCGATGCGCGGCCTCGTTGGCCAGCCCGATCGTGCCGCTCTCGTCAATCTCGAACACGGCGTCCAAGGCGGCGGCCAGCAAACCCGTGATCTGTGCCCCGGCTTCCTGCGCTTGCAATCGGGACCCCCGCTCCAGCGTCATCGCCGCGTCGAGCTTGAGCCCGTATCGCCACCCGACCCAGCCGGCTATGATCGAGACCAGCGCCAGGCTGATCGCCAGCCAGATCCGCAGGCGCATGAGCGGGGCCAGCGCTTCCGCCTCATCAACCTCGGCCAGCAGGATCCAATCATAGTCTTTGAGGTAGGAAAAGGCCCCGACGACCGGAACGCCCCGATAGTCCGGAATAGGAAGCGATGCCGGTCCGCATCGTCAAGGCCTCGCGCACGCCGGTCGTGTCCGTCTTGACGCGACCGATGGCGTTGGGGATGAACCGGGATTCGGTGAGCATCAGGCGCGTTTTGGCGGAGACCAGGTACACCTCACCGGTGAGCGCCAGCCCCTCACGGTGTTCGGTCAACACAGAGGAGAAGATGCTGTTCAGCCGGCAGGCCAGGATGTTGACCGACGGCTTCGCCGGTAGGCGGCCGACTCCGACCAGGAGCGGGAGATAGACGTCGTAGACCGGCAGGCCGGAAGGCCCCATGGTTGGATCGGTTACGCGGACGGTTGAGAGCTCGGCAGGCACCTCGGCCGCTATCTCCGCAGGGGACGGGCCCAGCACGTCGGTCTGGGCCACCAACCGCCCCTGTGCGTCAAGGAGCGTACAGCCGACGGCCTCCGGGAGATGACCGGAGAGGGAGGCCCCATTCAGACGCGGGATTTTGCCTTCGTCGAGCGCCCCGACCGCTCCGGCCGCAAAGAGCCGGAGGTCCCGCTGCTGATGCGCCAGGATCATCGACAGATGTTGCTGATGGGCACGGAGCGCGAGTTCTAGTTTTTCGTGCACCAGATCGCGCACCATGGACTCGGCGATCCGGTCACACACCACACCGCTAGTCCACAAAGGAACCAGCAGCAGCAGCAGCAGCAGCAGCAGCAGCAACCGCCATGCCAGCTTCGTCATGAGTCACCTCCGGTCACCATCAGCCATCAGCTTTCAGCACTTCTTGAGCCGACGCGGAGAAGGGGTGATCGGGGGACGCGGCGATCCCAGTTTCCCCCGCGTCCCCCCTTCTCCGTGTCCCCGTGTCTCTTATCCCTCTCCGTGTCCCCGTGTCGTCTCGTTCGCAACGGGCAGGCGGACGACGAAGGTGGTGCCGCGGCCAACCTCGGTCTCGTAAGTGACCGTCCCGTTCAGTGACTGGACGATCATCTGCACCGTCCAGAGGCCCAGGCCCGTCCCTTCTCCGGGCGGCTTCGTCGTAAAGAACGGCTCGAACAGTTTCGCCCGATGCTCGGGCGGAATGCCCGGCCCGTCGTCCTGAATCCGAACCTCGATCCATTGCTCTTCCTGTCTGTCTCCAGACGCTGAGAGCTGCGCGCTCACTTTCAGCACCCCTTGCCCATGGGCCTGCGCCATGGCCTGGAGGGCATTCATCATCAGGTTCAAGAAGGCCTGGTGCAGTTGGGCAGGATCGGACAGACACGGGGGCAGATCAGCCGCATAATCCGCTATCACCTTGATGCGGGCCTTCATCAGTTCGTTGGATAGGAAGTCCAACACCCCCTTCAAGACCGTCGTGATCGAGCAGACTTGCAGTGAGGGCTGGATCGGCCTGGCCAGGGTCAGAAATCGCTGGGCGATTCCGCCCATACGTTGGGCCGCATCCCCGATCTTTTGAAGATCCGGATCGAGCCCGTCGTACTCCCGGTTGGCCAGTTTTTCCTTCAGCAATTGGAGGCGGCCGGTCACGACAAACAGCGGGTTCTTGAGCTCATGCACGACCCCGCCGAGCAGTTGGCCCATCGACGCCAGTTGCTCGATCCGCTGCGCATGTTGCTCCATCTGCTTGCGCTCGGTGATGTCCCGGAGGATGCCGACCGCGTTCCACTGGCCACCCAGTTTCACGGCGGAGACCGACAGCTCGACCGGGAACTCGACGCCGTCCCGCCTGAGTGCGGCCAGCTCAAGGGTCTTCCCGATGACCGGGCCTTTCCCCGTCAGCCGGAATTCGTCCCAGCCCTTGAGAGAATCCTCGTGAAACCGCTCCGGCGCACAGACCCGGTGCATCTCCCGACCCAGCACCTCATGGGCGGGATACCCGAAGATCCGTTCCGCCGCTTGGTTCCAGAACGTGATCTTCCCATCCACATCGAGCAGGATGACGGCATCCTGGGCCGATGTGCTCATGGCCCGGAAGGTCTCCTCGCTTGCGCGGAGCGCTTCCTCTGTCTGCTTCCGCGCCGCCAGATTGTTCAGCCATTGCTCCAGCCTGGCCTCCGGCCGGTCCTTGGCCAGAAACGCGGCGGGCGGCAGGTAGTAAGGATTGTCGTGGAGTTCCGTGCCCACCACCACCATCGGATGGGTGGCCAGGATGTCGAGTTGCACCTCGGGGGTGAACCGTCGCCGGTCGTATTGGCAGAGGGCCAGGCAACGGCTGTCTGGTAAGAAATTATTCAACTTGGCTTCGTACTCGATCAGGCGCTCGGAGCCCGGCAGCCCCCGCAAGGCCCAGGTCATCTCGCCGGTGACGCGTAGCGCCGGATAGCCTTCCGCCACTGCCCGGTCTGTTTCCGCTTGAAGCAGCGCGATCATCCGGTCCGGGTCGAAGATGCCTTCACGCAGGTAGGCGTCCTGCACCGTCAGAATCTGCAGTTGGCCCCGCTGAAGGAACGGTTCCACATCCAACCCGTCGTTCCGCAGATAAGCCAAGATCGCTTCGGCGGTGCGGGCGTCCACGATGTAGAGGACCTTCTCGCCCCGCTCGAGCCCTTGGCGGAGAAACGGCGTGAGCAGAGCTCGGTGCTCCTCCTCGGTCTCGTAGAGCGAGCAGAGGTGCGCCCCCGGCTTCAGGTCGACGAGTGTGGGCAGGGCATCAGGTCGTGTGGCGGTTATGTCCATGCGCTTTCCTAAAGAGCGATCAGCCTTTAGCTTTCATCACTCAGCTTTGCTCTCACGGCTGATGACTGATAGCTGATGGCTGACCGCTGTTTTCAGCCACCGGCAGCCGAACGACGAACGTCGCGCCCTGACCCACTTCGGACTCGCAGGTGACGGTCCCGTGGAGCGTCATGACGATCGTACGCACGGTCCAGAGGCCGAGTCCGGTGCCCTGTTCTGGCGGTTTGGCGGAGAAGAAGGGCTCGAAGATCTTGCCCCGCAGCTCCGGCGGAATACCCGGTCCGTCGTCCT
>SCVQ01000073.1 GCA_004296865.1 Nitrospirota bacterium | reverse complement strand
TATCGGATGGGGGCCAAGCTGTTGCAGGTGGATACGTTCCAGTACCATCCTTCCGGGGCGGCCTATCCCGAGCAGCTGGTCGGCGCGCTCGTGACCGAAGGCATCCGGTCGGAAGGCGGCCACCTGGTCAACGCCAAAGGCGAGCGGTTCGTGAATGAGTTGGACACGCGCGACGTGGTGTCCTCCTCGATCATCCGGGAATGCGAGGAAGGCCGCGGCATCCGCACGATGTCCGGCCGGGTCGGCGTCTGGTTGGACACGCCGCTGCTGGAGGTCGAACAGGGGCCGGGGACGCTGGCGAAGCATTTTCCCGCCATGATCCGGCAGTACGAGCGGTACGGGATCGACATTGCCAAGGACCCGGTGCTCATTTACCCGACCCTCCATTACCAGAACGGCGGCGTACAGATCGACGTCAACGGCGAGTCCGGCGTAAAGAATTTGTTCGTGGCCGGGGAGGCCTCCGGGGGGCTGCACGGGCGCAACCGTCTGATGGGCAACTCGCTCCTGGACCTGATGGTCTACGGCAAGCGCACCGGGCTCACGGCGGCCTCCCGCGCCAAGTCCGTCACGCAGGGGAAGTTGACGGTGGAACACGTCACGCGCTTCAGGGCGGAGGCGCGCAAACACGGCGTGTCGTCCGACATCACCTCGCCGATGCTGTTTCCTGCCTACGCGAAAAAAGAATAAGAGCATATGGCTGATGGCTTATGGCAGGAAGTAGAAAGAATCTGGCCATACGCCATAGGCCATAAGCTCTTATAAGGAGTGACATGAACATCCATGAATTCCAGGCCAAGCAGTTGTTTGCGCAGTTCGGCGTGCCCGTGCCGAGGGGCAAGGAGATCAAGAATCCCAAGGCGGCGGCCAAATGGGCGGCTGCGCTGAACAGCCCCGTGTACGTCGTGAAGGCGCAGATCCATGCGGGCGGGCGAGGCAAAGCCGGCGGCGTGAAGATTACCAAGAATCAAGCCGAGGTGTCGGGGCTGGCGCAGGAGCTGATCGGCAAGAAGCTGGTGACCCACCAAACCGGGCCCAAGGGCCGGAAGGTGCGCCGCCTCCTGATCGAAGAAGGGGCCGGGATTGCCAAGGAACTGTACCTGAGCATTCTTGTGGACCGTGATTCTGGCCGGCCCGTTTTTATCGCCAGCACCGAAGGCGGGATGGAGATCGAGGAAGTGGCCGCCAAGACGCCGGAAAAAGTGATCAAGGAGCTGATCGATCCGGCCGTGGGGTTCCAAGGCTACAACGGCCGCAAGCTGGCTTTCGGCCTCGGCTTGCCGACGCTGGAACCGGCAGTGCTGAATCCCTTCATCGTCATGCTGGGCAATCTCTATCGGCTCTTCATGGAGAAAAACGCGTCGATGGTGGAGATCAACCCGCTGGTCATCACGACCGACAAGAAGCTCGTCGCCCTGGACGGGAAAGTCTCCTTCGACGACAACGGCCTCTTCAAACATGCCGACGTGCAGGCGATGCGCGATTTGCACGAGGAAGAGCCGTTGGAGATCGAGGCCAGCAAGAACAATCTGAACTATGTGAAGCTGGACGGGAACATCGGCTGCATGGTGAACGGGGCTGGGCTGGCCATGGCCACGATGGATGTGATCAAGCTGGCGGGCAGCTGGCCGGCCAACTTCCTGGACGTGGGCGGCGGGGCCACGAAGGAAACGGTCGCGGCCGGATTCCGCATCCTGCTCAAAGACCGGAACGTCAAAGGCATCTTCATCAACATCTTTGGCGGGATCGTCCGCTGCGAGCGCATCGCCCATGGCGTGATCGATGCCGCGAAAGAAGTGGGGCTGAAGCTGCCGGTGGTGGTGCGGCTCCAGGGGACCAACGCAGAAGAAGGCCGGAAGCTCTTGCTGGAGTCCGGCCTCAAGGTGGATGTGGCGACGGACCTCTGGGAGGCGGCGCAAAAGATTGTGGCGATGACGGGGAAGAAGCGGAAGAAGACGGCGGTCGCGTAAAATCCGTGGTGACGGACTGCCTCCCGTGCTCCCGGAGCGCGCACAATCAGAATGTGCTCGCTCGACGGCCGCAATAGGAGGCAGCCCTGTCACCCCCGTAGCGCTTTCGTCATCTGGGTGTAGGAGAGAGGTAGAAGGAAAGGAGAGCCGTGGCGATTTTGGTGGATAAGAATACGCGGGTGGTGGTGCAGGGGATTACCGGCAAGGAAGGGTCGTTCCATGCGACCCAGTGCAAGGCCTATGGGACGCAGGTCGTGGCCGGCGTCACGCCGGGCAAGGCGGGCCAGGAGGTCGAGGGCATTCCGGTCTTCAACACGGTGCGCGATGCGGTTGCGAAGACCCAGTGCGACACCTCGTTGATCTTTGTTCCGCCGCCCTTTGCCGCTGATGCGATTCTGGAAGCCGCCGATGCGGGCATCAAGCTCGTCATCTGCATCACCGAGGGTATTCCGGTCAACGACATGGTCAAGGTGAAGCGGGCCTTAAAAACCCAGGATGTCCGGCTCATCGGCCCCAACTGCCCCGGCATCATCACGGCGGAGGAAACGAAAATCGGCATCATGCCGGGCTTCATCCATAAGAGGGGCCGGGTGGGGGTCATGTCCCGCAGCGGCACCCTGACCTACGAAGCGGTCAATCAGCTCACCAATTTGGGCTTGGGCGAGACGACCTGCGTGGGCATCGGCGGCGACCCGGTCAACGGGACCGGCTTCATCGATCTCCTGCCTCTGTTCGAGAAAGACCCGGAGACCGAAGCCATCGTCATGATCGGCGAGATCGGCGGGGACGCGGAGGAGCGGGCTGCCGCCTACATCAAGCAGCACGTCCGCAAGCCGGTGATCGGCTTCATCGCCGGCATCACGGCCCCGCCCGGCCGCCGCATGGGTCATGCCGGCGCCATCATCACGGGCGGGAAGGGGACCGCTGTCGAGAAGATGGCGGCCCTGGAAGCGGCCGGCGTCCGCGTCGTCCGCAATCCCGCCGAGATCGGCAACACGGTCAAGACCGCGCTCGGACGGTAACCCTCCGCCGTTCGTCTCTCGTCCTTCGTGAAGCGTCACGTGCGGGAACTTTTTCACGAGAGACGCTTCACGACCAACGATTCACACCGAGACTCCCCACAGGGTCTTGGCGATCATGCCGATAAGGTAGGTGATAGTCACCGCGAGAGTGATGATGACCAGGTTCATCAGGATGCGCCGCTTGATGTCCATGCCGGATAAAAAGGCCAGCAGGGTGGAGATCAAGACGACCATGCACCCGGACGTGATCAGAGACACCAGCGCATCCTTCGCCCCGAACAGGACCGGCAGCACCGGCACCATCGCACCCACGATGTAAGCCCCTCCGACAAAGAAGGCGGAGGCCAGGGGCTGCTCTTCCATTTCCGACGAGCCCGTCTCCTCTCCCAGAAATTGCTTCTTGTCGAATTCGGTCGCTTTGACTTCCTTCTCGGAGTTCAAGGCCGCATAGGCGCCAGCCGCCATGGAGAGCGCGCCGGCCACGGCGGTGGTCAAGGCGGCGATCAGGACCGTCACCGCATCGCCGAAGGCGCCGAAAAACCCGCTGACCGCACCGAGAATCTCCACCAGCCCGTCGTTCAGCCCCAGGAAAATGTTGCGGATCTTCTCCGGATTGATCTTCCGCAAGGTCAGTTGGGTGACCAGCACGTCCTCGTGCTTGAACTCGTCGAGCAAGATGCCTTCCAGCGCGTGCCCCAGCGGCTGGCCCTTGTAACTCTTCCAGAGCGACAGGTACTTCCGGACTCCATAGACCTCGATCGCCTCCAGCACCAGATGGACGGCCGTGGCTCCGAAGAGGCGGCAGATCAACAGAATGAGTTGCAGCTTGAGGCGTCGTCCGAAATCCAGGGTGGTGAGCTTGCTGTCGAAGAACTTCTGCCAGAAGGCCAGGTGCTGGGTTTCGACTACGATCAGCTCATCGAGAACTTTCTGTGTGTCAAGCTTGGTAACGCTGCGAAGCGCCTTGTACAGCGACAGATCGAACAGCTCTTCCAGAATGAGGGTGCGAGCGAGTCTCTGGTCGTGCGCGTGGGCCATCAAAGGTAGGTGCGTCCAATTGACACCGGAGTATTAGAGACCATCGCGACGGTTTTTACAAGCGGAACATCAGGCGCGCGGTGGTGCGATTGGGGCTGGAAGGGACATTCATCCGCCTCTTCTCTTCGCCCACCTGCTGGCCGGCAGATTAAGGGCTCAATGGCCAGGAAAGGCCGGCGTCCTCACGTGCTCGGGGCGGACCCCGACGCCGATCAGCCTGGCGGGGATGCGACGCAGGAAAGGGAAACGGGCGAACAGTTTGAGCAGCAGCGGGGGCTTCATCTGGCCTGCCCCGCTCAGGACCTTCGTGACGACCTGCTTCTGGACCAGCACCTGCATGCCCTGCACGATACGTGTGGGAAGCAGCCGCCGCTGCTGGACCCGGCGCAAGTGCTCCGTAGTGAGCCGCCCCTTGCGCAAGGGTTCGGCCAGCAAATTGGCCGCGGCGACCCCATCCTGGACTGCGAGGTTCACCCCGACGCCGCCGATCGGAGACATCGCGTGGGCCGCATCGCCGATGCAAAGCAGGCCTGGCCGGTACCAATGGAGCAGCCGATCCACGCGGACGGTGAGCAACTTCAAGTCGTCCCAATTGCGGATCTCGCCCTTGCGGTCGGCGGCGAAAGGCGCGAGTGTCGCCACTGCCTCTCGGAAGGCCTCGATCCCCTGCTCGCGGTTCTCCTCGGCCGAGCCCTTCATGATGATGTACCCAAACTGCCAGTGCGGACCCCGGTTGATCATGATCAGGATCCTCCCTGCGTCGAAGCGACCCATGGTCTCCTCGGGATCACCGGGTTGCCGGGAGATGCGGAACCAGAGGACGTCCATGGGCGCGCCGAGCTCCTGGACGCGAAAGCCGGCCTTCTCCCGCACCACCGAATGTCGCCCGTCGGCGCCGACCACGAGGTCGGCTCGGATCTCCAACGAGCCTTCCGACGTCGTCGCGCAGACCCCGGCCACGCGTCCTTCCTCCTCGATCAACCCGGTCGCCTCGGTCTTCTGCCGGAGGTGAAAGGTGGGATAACGGGCTCCCTGTTCTGCGAGGAAGTTCAGGAAGTCCCACTGCGGCATAAGGGCGATGAATTTGCACTGAGTCGGTAGGTGGCTGAAGTCCGCCAGGGGGATGGACGTGTCGCCGACCTGGACTTTGAGCAGGCGCGCCTTCTCGTGCGGCAGCTTGAGGAACTCCTCCAGCACGCCGAGCTCGTGCATCAGCTCGAGCGTGGAGGGGTGGATCGTGTCGCCCCGGAAGTCTCGGAGGAAGTCCGCGTGCTTCTCCAGCACCACCACGTCCACCCCGGCGCGAGCCAGAAGCAGCCCCAGCATCATCCCGGCCGGGCCTCCACCGACCACACAGCAGCGCGTCGCGGGAATCTTCTCGGCAAGTGGTGCGAGGAATTTGTTTTCGGGCAGTATGACGCAGCCGGAGGGCAGGGTGTCAAGCGGAAATTGGCCGGACGAGGTTGTCCAGGCGGGGCCAAGTGAGTATCATGACACCCATGAGTGAACAATACGATGCCATCGGCGCCCGGTATGTTAGTTGGAAGGAGACCCCGATCCCCACGTACACGGAAGTGCCCACGGTGCGGAAACTTCTGTCGGGGCTGATCGAGGGGCGGAGCGTCCTGGACCTCGCTTGCGGAACCGGCTACTACTCCCGCCTGTTCAAGCAATGGGGCGCGGCTTGCGTCGTCGGTGTGGACGTGTCGGAAACCATGATTGCCGCCGCCCGTGACGCGGAGTCCAAGAACCCTCTCGGCATCGAGTACCGAGTGGCGGATGCAGCCGATCTGCCGGTGTTGGGCTCGTTCGACCTTGCGACCGCCACCTATCTCCTGCATTACGCGGATCGGGCGGACACCATGCGCGGCATGTGCCGGAGCATCGCGGCCAATCTCAAACCCGATGGTGTGCTGCTGGCCCTCTTGCCGGAGCCAGACTACGTGATGGGCAAGGGCGAGACGACCCAGTACCGCTTTACCTACCGGCTCGTGGCGTCGGACAAGGACTGGAGTCTCGTCCATGCGGACGTGCACACGGACCCGCCGTTCTCCGTCGAGTACCGGCACTGGAAGCGGGCGGTGTATGAGGAGGCGCTGCGTTCGGCTGGGTTCATCGACCTCCGGTGGCACCGGATGGAGGTTTCCCCCGAAGGCCTGGCGAAGTTCGGCGAGGCCTACTGGCGCGACCTCCTGGTCAATCCGATGAGCACGACGCTCACCGCTCGCCTGTCCCCTTAATTGCGGCCGTCGAGCGAGGCCTTCTGAGGCGCGCGCTCCGGGAGCACGAGGGGATAGCCACGTCTCCCCATATTTTTTCGTACCGTTCATTCTGTCTGCCTCTGCCGACCGGATGGAGTCGGGCGGTCGCCGACTCGAATAGCGATTAATCTGGCGCTTTCGGCCATACGGCCCGATACTGACGCTGTAGCTCTGGGCCATCTGGATGCATCGAAATAAGCCTTGTCGCGCACCGTATAACCGCACGGAGGTCGTCGTCATGAGAAAGAATAGAATAATCTTGCTCGCCCTGTGTACCTTCTTCATGGGGTTCGGCATCGCGCCGGCTTCCGTCCTGGCCAACCCCGACATGGTCGAAACCGGACGTCTGCTGGCCATCCTGCTGGATGCCGGCCGTGGCACGGTCGGAGCCAACCAACCGCTCATCAACGACGCCAGCAAGGGTGACAAAGGCTTCACGCCCGAGGTCTTCGAGAAGCAGTTAACTGAGAAGTTCAAGGCCAGGTCCGGCGTCGATCTGGCCGGCCTGAAGGCGGCTGCCGTGCCGGAGACGGCCAAGAACCTGCTGCCGGAACTGGTCGCGGCCTCCAAGAAAACCGTTGCCGACAGTCAGGCGAGCATCAACCGATCGGGGGTGGGTTATAAGGGCTTCACGCCGGCGCACTTCGGCACCCAGGCGGCGGCGGAGTTCAGCGCCAAGACCGGGATCTACCTCAAGCAGACGACGACAGATGGGTTTCTGCGGAACCCCAACAACAAGGCTGACGGCTTTGAGGCAAGCATGCTGGCGAAGTTCGCCGATGCCTCCTATCCCCGCCAGGGCGACAAGATACTCAGCGAGACCGTGGAGGGCGGCAAGGCCGTCCGTGTGCTGCTGCCGTTGTTTTACGGGAAGGGCTGCCTGGGCTGCCACGGAGAGCCTAAAGGCGAGATGGACGTCTCCGGCTACAAGAAGGAAGGGGCCAAGGAAGGGGATTTGGGCGGCGCCGTCAGCGTGAAGCTTCCCATCAAGTAACCCTACACTTACAAGCCAGCAGCAAAACAAAAAGGCCACCCAACTCGGGCGGCCTTTTTGTTTCCTCATTCTTTTCTATAGCAGGAGCGCTGAGGTATGGCGTCGGCTCTGCAAAGAGCGTATGGCTGATGGTTTCGGAACGAGGGCGTGGGGACCGGGGTATTGAGAAGAGCTGATAGCTGATGGCCGATGGTTCAAAACGAAACGAAGCACGGGAGCAGAGTCTGGGCGTTTGTTTCCCTCGTCAGGCCGTCAGGATTCAGCAGAAATGGTCTATTGCACCTTTTTCTTCCTTGCCATTTCATTTCCGTGAAGACTATCCTGTTGGTCAGGGAATGAAAACTGTTCCAACCCTTGAAATGCCAAAATGAGACAAATGAGTCGGGATGCAATCGCTCAGCGCTTCTATTAGTGGGAGAGAGGCCATGAATGTTCGGTCGAATGCCTACGCTGGATTCATAATTTTTACTGTGCTGGTTGCTTG
>SCVQ01000072.1 GCA_004296865.1 Nitrospirota bacterium | reverse complement strand
CATTCCACCGGCGCCGCCTTGAAACGGCTCAATGAGTCGCTCATCCAGTCGTTGGAAGCCTTCGAGATGGGACTCGTGCTGAAGGCCGTACAGCCGCTGCTGCTCTGCCTGGATCATCTGGAACTGTGGCAGCGTGAGAAAGCCATTACGATGACCGCAGCCGACGAGAAGCGCCTGCGCGAATATCGCCACGCGCTGCACCACATCATGCCGGGCAAGGAACCGGAGCTGGACGGAGCGGGGAAGGGGCTGTGACAGACATGGAACGGGCTGCTCAAAAAGACATCCAGCAAGGCCGCAGGGATGCGAGGACCCCGAGGCGTACTGGAGAAGTACGTTGAGGGGTACGAGCGACCGAGAACGCAGCTGGAGGGATTTTTCAGCAGCCCGTCAGTGCCCCATTTTCGGACCGACCGCATTGTCCCCTCGCGTGACCAGGGAGAACCGCACGGATTGATGGCAGTGGGGACAGGTCATACCGATCGTGTTGTCATCAAGAGGCTTGATGTGCTCTTCCTTGATCCACATGAGCTTGCTGCACTTGGGACAGGCTTTGACCAACGTCGGCATAGATCAATCCTCAACAAGAATTCCGCGATGCGTCGCGCGTCTGACGACCCCATGCCGCGCAGAGCTGGTTCGGACAAGGACCAGGCCGTACTGTAATACAAGGGACCCGTCCCCCTCAAGCTATGATCACGTTCTCGGAACAAAAAGACTTTGACGCGGCCCACTTAGTCACGCTCTACGCACAGGCCCCCTGGGCTGTCGGCCGGACCCTGGCGGATGTGCAAGAGATGCTGACCCACACGGACCTGGCGCTGTCGGCCTGGGATGGGGATCGCCTGGTCGGATTCGGCCGGGTCCTGACCGACTACGTCTACCGGGCCTCGATCTGGGACGTGATCGTGGATCGTGCTTACCAGGGACAGGACATCGGCACCCAGCTCGTGCAGCGGATGTTGCACCATCCCTCGCTCAAACGGGTGGAGCTGTTCTGGCTCTGCACGAGGGACAAGCAGGCCTTCTACGAGAAGCTGGGCTTCAGTTCGAAGGAGCAGACCGGGATGGTCTGGGCCCGTGCGAAACAGGCCCAATCCGAGTGAGTCGAACGCGCGCTTACGCCGTCTGGACGCGGCGGCGCTTGGGCGAGAGCAGCACGGAGAGAAAAAAGATCGTGGTGGCGAGCAAGACGATCGCAGGCCCTGAGGGCAGATCCCAGATATAGGACAGCAGCACCCCCCCGACCGCACAGGCCACCCCGATCACCACCGCATAGGCCGTCATGTGCGAGAGACTGTGGGTGAGTTGGTACGCGGTGGAAGCCGGAATCAGGATCATCGCAAAGACCAGAATCGCCCCGACGGTCTTCAACGACACGACCACCGTCAAGGCCACCAACGTCAGCAGCAGGTAAAAGATCCGCCGGGCCGGCACGCCCGAGGCTTCCGCCATCTCCTGGTCGAAGGCGATGAAGTAGAGTTCCTTCGAGAAGGTCAGCAGGACCCCCAGCACGACCATGCTCAACACAAGGATCACACGCAATTCATCCGGCGTGACGGACAAGACGCTGCCGAACAGGTAGCCGTAGACTTCGGCGTTGTACCCCTTCATCAGCCCGATGAACAGGATGGCCAAGGCCATCGTCGCCGTGTAGAGGATGCCGATCGAGACGTCCAGCTTCATCCGCCCCTGTTCTTCCATTACGCCCGTCACCCAGACCGTCGCCAGCCCGAAGATGATGGCCAGCGGGAGCGGCGGAAGCCCGACCAGATAGGCCAGGGCGACGCCGGCGAAAGCCGCATGCGCGGTCCCGGCGCCGACGAAGGCCAAGCCGCGCAGGACCACGAAGACGCCGATGACGGAACAGACCGCCCCGACCGTCGCCGCCGCCAGAAGCGACCGCTGCATGAAATCGTATGTGAGCATCTCGATGAATTGAGCCATTGTGTCATTGACTCATTGACGAATGATCGGGAGCCCCAATCGTCAATGGAACAATCCCTCGATCGACAATCCCTTCAGTGGTGGTGGTGATAGTCCTCGACGATGATCAGGTCTCTCTCCGTGATGACGAGATCCTTCCCGTAGACCTGCCGGAGCACATCCGGCCGCAACACCTCCTCCGGAGGCCCGGCCGCGTAGAGACGGGTCTTGAGCAGGACCAGCCGGTCCACAGAGGACCGGATCATGTTGATGTCGTGGGTAATCAAAAGGATCGTCAGCTTCAAGTCCCGATGAAGGTGCCGGATCAAATCCAACACGCTATGCTGCGTGGTGATGTCGATACCGGTGGTGGGCTCATCGAGCAGCAACACGTCCGGCTGCTGCGCCAGCGCCCGTGCGATGAAGACCCGCTGCTGCTGCCCCCCGGAAAGGTGGCCGAGCGCGGTGTTCCGGCGATCCTCCATCCCCACGTGGCTCAAGGCCTCCAGTGCAATGTCACGGTCCCGCTTCGAGGGCCGATTGAACAACCCCAGCGCGCCGTACCGGCCCATCATGACCGTTTCCAGGACCGTGATCGGGAAATTCTTGTCCAGCACCCCCTTCTGGGGCAGGTAGCCGATGCGAGCCCGGTGGTGGCAGCGCAACTCTTCGCAGGCACAGTCGAAGATTTGCAGGCTGCCTCCCAGCGGTGGCATGAGCCCCAGGACCGCCCGGCAGAGCGTGGTCTTGCCGGACCCGTTCGGGCCGATCACCCCAACAAATTCCCCCTCCGTAATTTCCAGAGAGATATCTTGCAAGGCGATGACGTCGGAAAATCCGAAGGTGGCGTGGTCGAAGCGGATGATCGTCTTGGCCATGGTTCAGAAGAAGTCAGAAAGTCGAAAGTCTGAAAGTCTTACGTCTTCGGACTTGAAGACTTTTGACGACTTTCAACTCAATTTGGCTTCGCAGCCTCTAAGGCTTCTGCGAGCCTCGTGACATTATATCGGAGCATGTCCAAATAGGTGTCGGTCCCGGCAACGCCACCGGGCAGCGGGGTCAGCACGACGACACGGGCGCCGGTTTCGCGCGCCAAGACTTCAGGAATCTTCTGGTTCAACTGCGGCTCCGATGCGACAACGCGGACCCCGTTCTTGCGGATCGCCACGATCAGCTCCTGCAGGTGATGGGCGGAGGGCTCCGCGCCGGCCTGTCTGACAATTTCACCCACGACCTCAAACCCGAACCGGCGGGAAAAATAGGGCCAGGCGGGATGGTGGACGACGATGCGCCGGTCGGGAACGCTCCGGAGCCGCTCGATCAATTCAGTCTGCAGTTGGTCGAGTTGGCGGAGGTAGGCCGCCTGATTGTTCCGATACTCCACGGCATGGGCCGGGTCCACCTTGATCAAGGCTTCCGTGATGTGGCGCATCATGACCTTGGCATTCTCCGGGTCCAGCCAGACATGCGGGTTGCCGGCACGATGGTCATCCTGCGGCGCCGGCCCGGCTTCGCTCGCAGACTCGTGGTCGCGGATGAGCGCAATCCCTTTCGACGTCGTGACCACGAGGAGCCCGCTGTTGCCGGAATTCTTCAAGATCGGAAGAGC
>SCVQ01000071.1 GCA_004296865.1 Nitrospirota bacterium | reverse complement strand
GCCACGACCGCAAAACCCCGGCCTTGCTCGCCGGCCCTGGCCGCTTCGATCGCTGCGTTCAAGGCCAGCAAATTGGTCTGGTCCGCAATGTCCTCGATAGTGCGCACGATCTCGCCGATCTGATCCGACGATTTGCCGAGCGCGGCGATGATCGAGGCCGACTGCGTGACCGCGTCGGAGATCTGCTGCATCCCCGCAATGGTCTCGCTCACCACGTCGCGCCCGCCCTGGGCGGTTTGGACGGTTTCCTGCGCCATCGTGGCGGCCTTGCCTGAGTTCTGCGCCACCTCGCCCACCGTGGCGTTCATTTCTTCCACCGCCGTCGCGGTCTGGGCCGCTCTGGACGTGACCCCCTCGACCCCCTTGGACATCTCCTCGGCCGTGGCCGAGAGTTGGACCGAGGCCGCGGCCACTTTGTCGGTCACGTGTGCAACTTTCCCGATCATCCCTTGCAGCTTTTCGATGAACACATTGAACCATCCGCCCAGTTCGGCGATTTCATCCCGGCCGTCCACCGGCACCCGCTTGGTCAGATCCCCCTCGCCTTCCGCGATGTCATGGGCAATGACCGTCATGTGGGCCAGCGGCTTGATCACGATCCATTGCAGCAAGAGGTACATCATCGCCAGCGTGCCCAACACCACCATGGCGATCGTGCCCCCGGTCGTCCGCAGGGACGCGTTGGAGGCCGTTTGGATGGCATTCATCGGGATCGAGACGCTCAGCACGCCCAAGACATCCCCCATTTGCTTACCCGCGTGGCAGCCGATGCAGGCGGTTGCGGTCGCCTTGTCCGGGCTGGCGCGGCGAAACGTCAGGACCCCGCCGGAGTCCTCGACCTTGCTGTAGGATTCGGCTCCGCTCATGATCGCCTTCAACGCCTCCATCTCGAACGCATCTTTACTGGCGTTGGCGGGATTCAGCGGAGCGGCGCTGATCAAGCGCGCATTGAACAGGCCGGTCTTGGACAGTTCCTCGCTGATCTCCCGCGTGGCGGTCGCCGGAAGCGGAATCCCGTGGGGGTCCGACGCGTGGTCCTTCGTAATGGTGATGAGCGACCCCGCCTTCGAATCCTTGATCTTCGAGACGTAGTTCTTCGCGATGTACGCGCGGGTGACCTGGGTCTGGGCCTCGATGATTTTGCCTCGGCCCTCCAGCATCATCAACATCTTGTCCTGTTCTTGGCGATAGGCAAAGAACAGGCCGATCATGGTCACCACCACTGCGGTGACCGCGACCAGCAATCCGAACTTGGGTCCTATTTTCATTCCCTTGAGCATGCTCTCCTCCCTGGTTATGAGTCCCCTCCCTGATCCTTCCGCCTCTCCCCATCCCATCCCTGCAGACCAGGGAACGGGCACTGCACACTGTCAGATCATGTTCACGATTTCCCCGGCGATATGGGACAAGGGCGCGACTTTATCTGCAAGGCCCCCCTCCACTACCGCCTTGGGCATCCCATAGACCACGCAGCTGGCTTCATCCTGGGCCACGGTGCGCCCCTTGGCGCCTTTGATGGCGCGCATCCCTTCCAGGCCGTCTTGTCCCATTCCCGTGAGGATAACCCCGATCCCCCTCGACGAATACACCTCCGCCACCGACAGCATGAGGACATCGGCGGACGGCACGTAGTGACGGTTCTCGGTGTTCGGCACAAGCGCGACTTCCACCTCGATCGCCCGGCGCCGCACCAGGCGCATGTGGACTCCCCCCGGTGCGATGAGTGCCAGCCCCGGCCGCACGACATCGGCTTCCTGAGCCTCGCGTACTTCGATCCGGCACTGCTGGTTCATCCGCTCGGCAAACGGTTTGGTGAAAAACTTCGGCATGTGCTGGACAATCACGATGCCGGCCGGAAAATCCTCCGGTAAAAGCGGCAGCACCTCCAGGAGCGCCGCCGGCCCCCCGGTCGAGCACCCGATGGCCACGAGCTTGCTGCCGCGCGTCGCGCTGATCGATTGCGAGGTCAATCCCACGCCCACGCCGCCGCCGGGCGGTTTCTTCATCGTGCCGGGCTGCGTCCCGGGAGCCGATGAGGAGGAACGCCGCAACTTGGCGCCGGCGGCCGCGACGACCTTGGCAATCAGTTCACCCTGGATGGCGGCGATGTTAGTCGAGACCCCTTCCAACTGTTTGGGAATGTAATCGACCGCCCCCCATTCCAAGGCCGTGAGCGTTTCCCTGGCTCCTTCCTCCGTCAAGGAGCTGACCATGATGACGGGCAGCGGCCGCATCTCCATGATGCGCTTCAAGGCCTCGAGACCGTTCATGCCCGGCATTTCCACATCCATCGTGACGACGTCGGGGTGCAGCTCGGCGACCTTTTGCAGCGCCTCTTCCCCGTTGCGAGCGACTCCGACCACGGCCACGCGCGGATCGCCCTCCAACATGCTGGAAAGGACTTTCCGCATGAAGCTCGAGTCGTCCACCACCAGAACTTTGATCGGTGCCGTCATGGCTTGCAACATCCCCTCATGGCGTCGTCACAGGATCTACTTTCCGATGTAGTGGAGGATCTTCTCCGCCAGGATCTTCGGATCGAATTTGGTGATATAGTCGGTCGCGCCCACGGACTTGCCCTTTTCGACGTTGCACACGCCGGTCAGCGACGAATGCAGCAGGATCGGGATGCCCGCAAAACGCGGGTCGGCGCTGATCTGCTTCGACAGGGTGAAGCCGTCCATATCGGGCATCTCGATGTCGCTGAGGATGAGCTGAAGCTCATCACGGACGGTCTTCTGCCCGGCGTCGGCCTTGTCGGCGAGGCCCACTAACTGCTCCCAGGCCTCTCGACCGGTCGTGGCCTGCAGATAGCTCACGCCGAGCCGTTCCAGGGTCTTCCGAATCTGCGTCCTGGCCACGAGGGAATCGTCGGCAAACAGGACCCGCTTCGCGGTGAGCAGGGGCTGTTTTTCGACCGGGGCATAGACCTCCTCGTCCGGCCGCGGGCAGATGTCCGCCAGTATCTTTTCTACGTCCAGAATCAGCGCCATGCGGCCGTCATCCAACATGGTGACCGCCGTGACGCCGCCCTTGGCCGTATCCCGAACCAACGCGGGAGGCGGCTTCACCTCCGACCACGAGGTGCGGATAATGCGGTCCACGGCCGCCACGTGAAACGCCTGCAAGCTCATGTTGTACTCGGTGATAATCAAGATGCCCGCATCGGGACTCCCCGCCTCTGCCGTCACGGCCTCTCCCAGCCCCAGGGTCTGCCTCAGCCCGATCACCGGTACCGTGACGCCCCGGATGTTGACCATCCCTTCGATGCGGGGATCGGCATCCGGCATCCGTGTCAGAGGGGGGAACTTCATCACTTCCCGCACCTTAAAGACGTTGACCCCGAACACCTCGCTCGTGCCCGCGTGAAACAGGAGCAGTTCCATCTGGTTGGCGCCCGCCAGCCTGGTCCGTGCGTCCACTTCTTTGATTAGCGTCGACATGGGCACTCCTCTTTCCTCCGGCCGCGGGGCTTGCGCTGCCGGCTCAGGCCGCGACTTCCGCCAGGTGATTCATCCGGATGTCCTGCAACAATTCGGCGATGTCCAAAATCAGCACGACTTTTCCCTCGCCGGTGATCGTGGCGCCGGCGATCCCTTTGAGATTGGTCAGGTAATCCCCCATGGACTTGATGACGACTTCCTCCTGCGAGCGGAGACGGTCCACGACGACCCCGACTTGCTTCTCCCCCATCCCCGCCACCACCACATAGAACTTGTCGCGCTCGGCGTCCGGCTGAATCTCGAACTCGTCGGTCAGCCTGAGCAGCGGCAGGACCCGCTCGCGCAGGTTGAGCACTTCGCGTCCATTGATCGTCTTGATGTCGGCCCGCGTGATCTTCACCGCCTCGACGACCGATCCCAGCGGGATCGCGAAGGTGGCCTTCTCGACTTCCACCAGCAAGGCCTGAATGATGGCGATGGTGAGCGGCAGCTTGATCGTGATCTGGCTGCCCTTGCCCAACTGGGACTGGACCTCTACGGTCCCGTTGATCCGCCGGATGTTGGTGCGGACGACGTCCATGCCGACGCCGCGGCCCGAGACGTCCGTGACTTGGTCGGCCGTGCTGAAGCCCGGCAGGAAGATCAAGTTCATGATCTGGCGCGGGTCCATGGCGGCCAACTCGGCCTCGCTCACGACGCCGTTCGCCAGCGCCTTTGCCTTGATCTTCTCGACTTGCAGGCCGCGGCCGTCGTCCTCGATCCTGATGACGATGCTGTTCCCTTCCTGACAGGCCGAAATGCGTACGACCCCTTCGGTCGGCTTGCCGGCCTTCTGGCGATCGGCCACCGGCTCGAGGCCGTGGTCGATGGCGTTCCGCACCAGGTGGACGAGCGGATCGCCGATCTCGTCCGCCACCGACTTGTCCAGCTCGGTCTCCTCTCCCTGGAGTTCGAGCCGCACCTGCTTGCCCATCTTCTGCGAGAGGTCGCGCACCATACGGGGGAACTTCGACAGCACCTTCCGGATCGGCAGCATGCGGGTCTTCATGACCGCCAGTTGCAGGTCGGTCGTGACGAGGTTGAGCTGGGCCAGCGTCTCCCCCAACTCCCGGACCAGCGGGTCGTTCTCGTGCGACTGGTCGAGGCCGCCGCCGATTTTCATCATGCGGTTCCGGCCCAGCACCAACTCGCCCACCAGGTTCATCACGCTGTCCAGACGCCGCGTCTCCACCCGGATCGTCTGCTCTTCCTCTCCCTTGCGTGTGCCCTTGACCTGTTGTTTCTGCAGCGCCGCGTCAAGCGTCTGTTCGCTGATCACCTGCGACTGGACCAGGATCTCCCCCAAGGGCGGCCTGTGGTCTTGCTGGTCCAGCGCTTCGATAATTTGCTCTTTGGAGGCGGCGCCGTCGTTGACGAGAATCTCGCCCAATTTGGTCGAGGCCTGGGCCGGGGGATGGTCCGTCGGGCTCGCAGGCGGGATCGGCTTCGCCACGGCCTCCGCCACGGTCGGCGCAGCCGCCGGAGGCGGTGTCTGGGCGGTGGTCGGAAGCGGGGCCGGCGTCGGCGCTGCGGCGCCCTCCGCCTCACCGGCCAGGACGTGGTCCAGCTTCTGGGACACGTCTTCGGTCTGGACATGCGCATCCGTGCCCGACTCGCGAATATCGGCCATCAGCAACTTGACCACGTCGATGGCTTCCAGAATGGCCGTGATCACCTGCGGCGTCACCGTCATGTCCCCCTGCCGGAGCTTATTCAAAATGCTCTCGGCACGATGGGTGACATCCACCAAGTGGGTGAACCCCAAAAACCCGGCCGATCCCTTCATGCTGTGCATGGCCCGGAAGATTTCGTTCAACAGTTCCGTGTTGGCAGGATCCGTCTCCAGGATGATGAACCGTTGGTCCAACAGTTCGATCATCTCCTGCGACTCGACCAGGAAGTCGTTGCGGATTTCTTCCATCTCGTCGCTCATGGCCACCTCCGGTGAAGGCCCGCGGCGCGGGACACGCGGCAAGAGGGCTGCGCCCCTCTCGCCCCGACCCACTCACCTCGTGCGCTCGGTATCCTCAATTGAATCCGAACTCATCCAGGATGTTGTTGACCAGATCCTGCTTCAGCGCCGTGCTGCGGGAAGCTTCCAGTTGTTTCAGCATTTCGGTCGCTTTGCCGTCGCGCACGGCCTCGCCGCCTTCCTGCTTGAGGCCGAACACGACGATCATCTCCAGCAGCTTGTGTTCGACATCGTCCAGGATCGCGACGATCTTCTTGATCCGCTGCCCGACCAGGTCTTGAAACGAGAGCGCCGTCATGATGTCGAGCAGATGTTTGTCGTCGTCCGCCAATATCTGCTTGACGGTGTCGAGCCTGACGCGGGCGGCATCCAGGCCGACGCGGGCCAGCGCGTCCGCCAACTCGTTGAGGACCGCCACCGCCTGCGCGCGGTTGCCCTGGATTTCCTCCGTCAGTTCCATGACGGCGTGGGTGCCCTCCTCCGTCAGCCGGGTCAGGTCCGACAGGTGTTCCGACGCTTGCGGAATTTGCGTCGCCGTGGCCGTCATGGGAGATTCCAAATGCCGGAGTTTGCCCATCGTCGATTCGATATAGCGAGCCAGTTCGCCCAGCTCACCGTATAGTTTCTTGTCGAGTTCCGCCACGATCGCCTCCCTCACCAACGGCTGAACGCTGAAGGCAGGGCCTCCGCCGTTCCGCGCGCATCGTTTATTTGAAAATCTTGTTCATCTTTTCCTGCAATGTTT
>SCVQ01000070.1 GCA_004296865.1 Nitrospirota bacterium | reverse complement strand
GCTCTTCCGATCTGCCAAAAGCCTTGTCGCGGGTTCAAATCCCGCCCTCTCCGCCAAAAAGAAGCCATCAGTTATCAGCTATTAGCTCTCAGCTTTCGAAGAGGGAGGGATTTGAACAGAGGAGGCGCCCTCGTCATGGGGTGACAGCAGCGCGAGCTAAAACTGCGAGCGCGACTTCAAATGCCCACCCTCCCCGTCATCCGCGTGAATACCCAACTCGCCTGTCCGAACTAAGCCTTCCCGCACAGCCAATGCCCATACGGCAAGGTACAAGGTGCGGCAGCCTCACGCCACGCTCCCGCTTGACCACCATCCATAAAGACCTGTATAACGTGCAGGCCTCTCATCACACGGCTTGCAGCCGCTGAAGCAGGTGCGCGCCCGTAGCTCAATGGATAGAGCATCAGACTACGGATCTGAGGGTTGGGGGTTCAAGTCCCTCCGGGCGCACCACTGGTTCAAGCCGTTGTTCACACGCTCCGTTTCTTCTCCAGTCCCACTTCCTGTCCCAATGAAAAATGAATCCTGCAAGGACAGTTCGTTCGGCGCCTGCCGTCGGATGTCTTCAGAAGGGTTCGTCGGGATGCGCCGCCAACCATTCGGTCAGGCCGGGCAAGGGGAAGGAAAGGAGCGCCTGCAGCTTGGCACAATTCAGCGAGACATCTTGGGGGCGAGGTGGGCCGTGATAGTCGCGGCGCGATGCGGGCTGCAGCTTCGGATTCATCTGTGACCAGCGCGAGGCCAAAAGCTGTCCAATCTGCCAGCGTGAAAGGCGCTCGGATCCGCATAGATGATAGAGGCCGGGCCGATATTTCCCGACCAGTTCCCAGACGGCCCGCGCGGTCACGGCGGCCGGGATGGGACAACGGAACTCATCGGTAAAGAGGGTCAGCATCTGGCCGGCCTGCCAGGCGCGCCGCATTTCCTCGTTGAACCCGCGGTCGCCGGTCGGTGACAGCCCGCCGTTCAAGCCAACGCGTAGGACGACGTGCTGAGGATTCGCGAGTACGATACGTTCAGCGGCCACTTTGGTTTCCGCGTAGAAGCTCAGCGGATTGACCGGCGCGCATTCATCATAATTCCCTGCACAGCCGTCGAAAACCAGGTCGCTGGAAAAGAAGATGAAGGGAATGTCGGCTGCCAGTTCGGCCAAGAACGCCGTTGCCTCGACGTTGACCTTGTGAGCTAGATCGGGCTGTTGCTGGCAGGCCAATGGTTTACTGATAGCGGCACAGTGGACGACCAGTTGCGGGCGGAGCGTATGGAAGAGCCGGCGCAGGGCTTCGTGATCGGTCAGGTCTACATCGCTGCGCGTGAGAGCATGGATTTTCCATGACGGGGCCAAGGCGGCGGCGGTCCCGGCGATATAGTTGCCGATCAGCCCGCCCGCGCCCGTCACCAGAGCCACCTTTGACGTCATAGTATGGTCGGTCAGGCGTTCCCGCCGGAGGCCATGAAACGTGCCACGGTCTTGGGCAAGGCTCTGGTGTCGATCGGCTTGGTAATGTACCCCTCGCAGCCGGCCGCCCGTGCCTTGTCTTCATCGCCTTTCATGGCATGGGCGGTCAAGGCGATGACGGGAATGGACCTGGTCGCCGGATCGGCCTTCAGCACCCTGGTGGCAGCCAGACCATCCATGCCCGGCAGGCTGAGGTCCATCAAAATGAGATGCGGCGGAGCGGTCTTGGCAGCGGCGATGGCGTCTTCGGCCGTCGCGGCCTGGCGGACGACATAGCCGGCCGCCTCCAGCAAGTCCGTCGCCAGTTCCATGTTCATCGGATTGTCGTCCACGATCAGAACCGTCTCGCCAGCCATGCCACCCTCTGTTCTCCGCTTACGCGCCGCCCGGCTCCATCGGCAGCACGACGGTGAACGTGCTGCCGCGTCCCTCCCCCTCGCTCTCGACCCCAATGCGCCCGCCGTGCAGTTCCACCAGTTGCTTGGTCAGCGCAAGGCCCAAGCCGGTTCCTTGCTGCTGCCGCGCATAGGACGAATCGACTTGTTCGAAGGCCTGAAAGATGCGCGCCTGGTGCTCGGTTTTGAGGCCGATGCCCGTATCCGCGACGGAGAGGCGGAGCACCGCTCCGTTGATGTGCGCGTCGGTCCCCTTGCCGGCCCTCACCGTGACGCTCCCTCCAGTCGGCGTAAATTTGATGGCGTTGCTCAACAGATTGTAAAGAATCTGCTTGAACTTGGCCGGGTCGGCCGTCAGCAGCGGCAACTCAGTCGCTGTCTCGATCTGCAGCGCCACGCCCTTCTTGGCCGCCAAAGTCTTGACGATGACGACGATGTCGCGCAAGGCCTGTCCCACATCGAACGCCGAACATTGCAATTCCATCCGTCCCGCTTCGACTTTCGAGAGATCCAGGATGTCGTTGATCAGTTGCAGGAGATGCCGGCCGCTCGTCAGGACGTTGTCGACATACTTGGCCTGCTTCGGATTGAGCTCGCCGAAAGTCTGGTCGGCGAGGATTTCCGAGAACCCGATGATGGCGTTCATCGGCGTCCGCAATTCGTGACTCATGTTGGCAAGGAATTCGGACTTGGCTCGGTTCGCCGCCTCGGCGGCTTCCCTGGCGCCCCGCAAGCGCCCGTGTTGCGCTTGGATGACTTCGTGCATCCGCTCGAAGGTGTCCCGAAGCGAGGCCGTCTCATCCCCGGCAGGCGCTTCCGGCAAAGGGCCGGACTGATCCGGCTCCGAACCGGCGATCCCCCGCATCCGGCCGGCCAGGACCGCCAGTGGCCGCGTCACCACGCGATTCGTTCCCAGCGCGACGATGCCCAGCACGACCAGGCACAGGCCGATCCCGCCGGCCACCGTGGCGACCAGATCTGTCCGCTCTTCCTCCAGGTACTGCTCCATGGGGATGACGATTTCGAGCCCCCCCATCAGATCGTTCAGCTTGAAATCATGCTTGGGGCTCTGGTGATGGGCGTTGTGACAGTCCACACAGGACTGGGCCGACGCCAGGTCGGCCATCAACACCCGCATCACGGCCCGGCCTTCGACCCTGTCGGTTCGCACAAACTGGCCCGTCGGATGGTCCTGCAGATAGGCGAAGGCTTCGCG
This sequence comes from Nitrospirota bacterium, assembly GCA_004296865.1. GTDB lineage: Bacteria > Nitrospirota > Nitrospiria > Nitrospirales > Nitrospiraceae > SCVQ01. The sequence goes on along the minus strand of SCVQ01000070.1, from coordinate 4,344 downwards.
CTGAAACTCGTCTTTCAGTCCCTTGTCCCGATTGATCGCCCAGGGGCTGATGAGGTTGGCCGTGTAGCCGTTCCTCTGCGCCGAGGTGAGGTCCGACACCTCGCGCACGAACGTGGCCGGGAGGGGGAACCGGCCATGCACCTGCGCATAGTCCGCCCCGACGGTCCCACCCAACTCGATCAGGCGAGGGACGATGACCTTGGCATAGTAGCCTCGATCCGCCATGATCTGCTGGTGAAGGCTCTTGGCCCGCTGCACAAGCTTTTCCTGCAACTTGGCCGCATCCCCCCGATGCACGGCGTAGGCCGCAATCAGGGTGGTCACGACGATGAGCGGAACGGTCAGCGCGATGAGCTTCGTGCCGATCCGCCAATCCCGCACCCTCCGCCACCCTGCCGGACGGTCGGACGGCTCGGCCGACGGCATCGGCGTCGATGGGGCCAATGGGTCGCGCTCCACTCCCGCTTTCCTCCACGGCACGACGGCTGAGGCTGCCGTCGCGAACAGCTTAGGGTTTGCGGCACTCCTGTTGAATCGCCACGACCTCCTCGAAATGATCGAGGAACAGGTCGAGCAGCGTCGGATCAAAGTGCTTGGCGCGGCCATCCTGGAGCAGCGTCACGGCTTGATCGTTCGTGAAGGCCTTCTTGTAGGGGCGCTCGCTGGTCAGCGCGTCGAAAACGTCGGCCACGGTGCTGATGCGCCCCCACAGCGGGATGGCCTCTCCGGCCAGGCCGTTGGGATAGCCGGTCCCGTCCCATTTTTCATGGTGCGTCAAGGCGATGATCTCGCCGGCCTTGAGCAACTCGGACGGCGAGCCATTGAGAATGCGCCCACCGATGTGGGTGTGTTGCTTCATCTTCTCGAATTCTTCCGGAGTAAATTGCCCCGGCTTCAGGAGAATCGATTCCGGAATGCCGATCTTGCCCACGTCGTGCATGGGGCTGGCCAGACGGATCAGTTCCACCTCGCCGGGAGGCAGGTTGAGTTTTTTCGCCAGCAGAGCCGCGTAGCGACTCATGCGCTGCAGATGAATGGCCGTATCCTCGTCCTTGTACTCGGCGGCGATCACGAGGCGCTGCAACGTATCCAGGTGCGCCTCCTGCGTGCGCCGCTGCGCCGTGGTCATGTCCGCCAGAGCCAGCCGGAGGGCCTCCGTCCGCTTCTGAACGGTCTCTTCCAACTCCTTTTGGTGACGTTTGATGACGTCCTGCGCCTCCTTCATCTTCAGCAGGGAGGCCGTGCGCACCCGCAGTTCGGTCTTGTCGATCGGTTTGGTGATGAAATCGTTGGCCCCGGCCTCGACGGCACGCAGGCGGTCTTCCTTGCTCGTCAGCGCCGTCGCCATCACGATCGGCACGTCGCCGAACTCCACGTCCTGCCGGATGCGTCGCGCCACCTCGAACCCATCCATTCCAGGCATCATGACGTCCAAGAGGACCAGGTCGAAGCCCAGTTTGATCTTGGCCAGGGCCTCGATCCCATCGCAGGCCAATTCCGTCTCGATCCCGAGCGATTCCAGCAGGGCCTCCAGGAGGTCCCGGTTGGGCGCTTCATCATCCACCACGAGGATACGCTTCGGCTGGGCCATCTCAGGACTCCCCCCTCGGCCGGGATCGATGCGGGCGCATGGCAGAGGGCGTGACCTGTCTAGTTGCCTGCGATAGATCGTGCCGCGCCCTCATCTTACTCCCAGCCAACCGGTTCATAGCCCCTCTCCTTGAGACAGTGATTCACGAATGTCTTGAAGGCAGTGCTCGGCTCCGAAGACTTGAACAGGGACCTGAGCAGACCGAGGGTGCCCCCGCTGACGGCTCCGATCGCGGCGCCGCTCCCGGCCGCGCCCACCACCGCCCCGCCCACGGCTCCGCCTGCGGCGCCAAGACCGGCCCCGACCGCCGTGCTCTTGCCCGCTTCAGCCACTTTCCCTTTGCCGGAAGTCGCCCCAGCCGATTCGGCCAGGGTTTTGCATTCCTCAATATCCTTCACGGCGCCATCTTTGCCCACCGCCTGAAAATGGGCATTGGGATAGAGAATCGGCTTCGGAGCCGAGCAGCCGCCCAACGCGACACCGACACCGACGACGACGACCAACGCGCGCAGCCGCCCCGTTTCATTCGGCAACCTCACAACCGCTGCTCCACGCGCCGGAGCGCCCGCATCATAGCCGGATCGCTCAGGCCCACCTCGCTCAACGCATCTATGATATGCAGCCCCTTGGTTTGGGCCAGGTCCTTGGCCTTGGCATATTGCTGCCGGTTGAACCGCGCCACCGACGCCTGGCCGTTGACAATCTGGCAGGCCAGCACGTCCCCCTCGACCTCCAGTATCCCCCCTTGCTCCAACAGCGTCCTGGCTTGCGTGACCGTGATCTTGTGGAGCTCGGCGAATTCCTCGATGCCGCCCGTTTCGACCAACCGGCCGTCCGGCATGATACAGAGCCGCTTGAAGTGCGGAGACCAATCCTTCCTGAAATCGATGTACTTGATGTCGCCTCCGCGTGCGACGGTGCGATCCAGCTTCGCGTAATCGAGCCCCATATTCTTTTGTTCGAGCTTCGTCCGTAGTTCCGGAGGCAGCGTCCGGTAAAAGACGCGGGCTGAGGCTTCTTCCAGAGTCAGGCCGTAGGATCGCATCATCTGTTCGGCCTTAGCATATTGCGTCACATCCAAGACCCAGGTCTGCTTCGGCTTGGCGCCAGTGGGATCGATTCGGCAGGCGAAGAGCCCCCGCGTGACCAAGAGCCCCTCCTGCGGATACACATAGCATCCGCCTTCGCTCAAGAGACGCAGTACCACCTCCAGGGGAATATCGTAGCTCTCGGAAAGGACACGGGCATGGGCTTCTGACTGTTCCGGCTCGGTCATCGCGCAGACCGTCACGTTGCCCGGTGCGTCGAACTCCGTATAGTCTTCGATGATGTTGTAAAGGGCCGGAGGCTTCGCCGGACCGACCGCTCGTTTTTTGATTTTGTACATAGCCTATTGCCTGCTGTAAGGTGCCAACGTCGTCAGCCTGGTGTCCTCGACCGGCCCGCCGATCGTAAAGTGGTAGAGCGATTGGAACGCGTAGCCGGTGAGTCCAAAGACTTGATGCACGGGATCGTCGAAAAAACAGCCGATCCCCGTGCCGCGAACTCCGGCCGCTTCCGCTTCCAGATACAGCACCTGCCCGATCAGGCCCGTCTCCCAGAAGAGCCGCCGGTAAAACCACGGTCCGTGCTCGCGCAGACCAGCCTCGAACTCGGCGATCATGCCGAGGGAAAAGCAACTGTCCCCGGCAATGTCCTGACCGCAACTGACTTGTGAGGCCACATGACGGACATCCCCTTCCTGGAGCAGAAACAGCGGCAGGTCGTGAGGGCAGTCAGGGGGCGTCGTCCACTCAAACTGCCCCTGCACCACTTGCTTGAGCAAAGCCTCCGTGGACTGGTCGCGGATCAACACGTACAGGCCAGGCTTGAGCCCTTCGACCCGATGCACGAAGAGAACCAGATGGATCGCCGGGTCCCAGGGAATGGCATCCCAGGGCATGGGCCGTTGCCTAACCGGACGCTCGGCGCGAGGCAGCACCCGATCCAGCATCTGAAAAAAACGACGGACCGGGATTGCGGTCTTGCCGTCGAAAGACACTGCGCTCCGTCTCTGCCGGATAATCCGTCCTGCCAGAGCAGGTTGCGGCCGATCCGCCGCAAGGGGATCGCGCGTGCCATCGGAGAAAACCGGCGCCGCCTTTTCCGGAGGAGTGTCATCGCATCCGACGAATGCGTAGTCGACGCTGGATTTCCATGAAGCCTTCACGACCTCATCGATGAGGTCCCAAGACACCGAGTGGCCGCGGCTGAGCTTGTTGGCCTTCCCGTACCACAATTGCCTGGCCTGCTCACCGACGATGTCCGGATCGAGAAACAAGGGGATTCTCTTGCTGCCGGCAGATTCCCTGCCGGCAGGACCGGCCGGCCACAGGGCCAGGAGGCAATCGGGATGCTCCTGCTCCGCTCCTTCAAAATCAGCCGCTCGGTTCAATCCAAGGAGCGACGTGATCGTCGCATCGGAGACTCCATCCAGAAGCAGCATCTCCCACCCCAGGGTCGCTGCGGCAAGACGGATCGAACCGATCGCATGGCCGACGTCATGCTGGCAATAGCGAAAAGCCCGCTCACCGTACTTCCAGGCTTCCCGCCAATGCACCGACGATAACCCGGCCAGAAATGCACCCGGGGGGAAGTCTTGCATGAGGCGGGTGAACAGGTCCTGCGTGCTCTCCGCCCTCCGTTCCAGCGCGTGTTCTTTCGGCGCATAGTGGTAGAGCCCCGGCGTCTCGGCAAGACCGGCGATTGCGCCG
>SCVQ01000069.1 GCA_004296865.1 Nitrospirota bacterium | reverse complement strand
CCCAGTTCGGTGTAGATCTGGCTCCGCAGCAGGTAGGCGTCCTTCTCCTGCGCCACCCAGCTCTGGGGGGTATCGGCCCGGAGCACTTTGTCCAGGGTGGACAAGGCTTGGCGCCACTGTTTGGCTGCGACCTGCTTCTTGGCCGTGGTGGTCGAGAGCGCGATCAGCCGCTGGCGCGCCACGTCGAACAGAGGGTCGAGACGCAGAAGCCGCTCGTAATCCCCGGCCGCTTCCCGCATTTTTTTTGCCAGGTGAAGGCGTCGCCTCGCCCCAGCAAGGCCCAGGTGCTGGAAGGGTCAAGGGTCAGTGCCCGATCAAAGTCCGCGATCGCGCGCTCCACATAGGGGCTGATCTGGCTTCGGGTGGCGCCGTTCGAGAATGTCAGGGAGGCAATGTGTAGATACGTCTGGCCCCGGATGATGTAAGCGTTTGGATAGAGGTCGTCTGCGGCGATGGCGCGAGAGGCCAGGTCGATTTTCTCCGGGAGGCTATGTGATTGGATGGCGGCCTGTCCCAGCTCAATGGCGGCGCGGCGAGTTTTCAGCGTCGAGGCCGGCTCGCGCCGGGGTCCGGAGGCCTGAAGTTGCTCGCGCAGGCTCTCCAGCTGTGTCTTCAACTGGCTGTTTTCGGTCTGCAGTTGGCGATGATGGGCGGCCAATTGCTCGTCCGACGTCAGGCGCTTCACCGCTTCCGCCAACATGTCCAAGTGCACGGTGGCTCTAATTTTGACGTAAAACGTGGGCCGGTCACCGTCCAGGGAGCGCCGTTTTTCCAAGATGTCGGTTTCCGTGACGGCGGCGGTGATCGTTCGCACGCTTAACTGGTTCAAGTGCATAGTGGCACTGCCGGTGTGGGTTTCGACATCGGTCGAAGACGCTTCAATATAGACCCCGGCCTCTTCAACGGCTTTTCGCTTGGCCCGCAAGAGGGCGTTCTCCTCCGCCCCGGCCAGCGTGTCCGAATCGCCCATGACGTAGGAGGCGTCCGCCACAATCACTTTTATGTTCTGAGCGTAAGCAGGGGCGAGAGAAAAAACGGCGGCAACGATCATGCAGGGTATAAGAAAGCGCCTGTCCATAGCCGTGGGACTATTGCGGGCTGTGCTCTTTCGGAAAAACCTGCGTGAAGGGGTGGACTTCAACTCGCGCAAAGACTCCTTGTAGAGTATAGGGGTCCTCTTTGGCAAAGGCTTCCGCCTCCTCAAGGGAGTCGGCCTCGATGACAATGAGGCTGCCGGTTTTGTCCGTCAGGGGACCGGCCAGCACAATGCGTCCTTGCGCGTCCAGCGCTTCCATCCGAGCCAGGTGAGCCGGTCGGTGGATCTTGCGTTTTACCGCGCCGTCCGGTCCGTCAAAGCCGAGTATCACAAATTTCATACGTGAGAAGGAACCTGCAACGGTGACGGTTTCATGCCAAGTAATCGCCGAAGCAGGGCTCGGCCGGCGCTACTCTTTCCTGCGTCAATCTTTCTGCGTCAACGGCTGCCGGTCGGCGTAGCCGCTGTGGACGTCGTGCCACCACTGGATTTCCGCTTCTCCCAGCTTCCAACAGAGGTATACGAGTCGGCCGTTGAGTTTATGAGGAAAGTCGCAGAGCCCCATGTCAAGATCCTTGACGAGTATCCCCATGTCCTGGATCGCTTGAAGATTTTCGCTGATTTGCTCGAGGGCATGGATGTAGTGCGGCGCAGCGAAGCTCCCTCCGCCGAACTGGGCCTTCGAACTGGCTTTTTTGATTTCATCTTTGGTGCGGATCAAGACGGCTTTTGCCCGCTTGACCCCGGTCAGGTGTTCTTGAAGCTGAGGAATGAGGCGGTTGGCCTCAGCGAGGGTAAAGACCCGTTCGAGATTTTGCCCTTCTTCGCGCTGTGCCATAGGTCTGAACTATTAGCATAAACTCGGCGGCCAGGCAATGCTCTTGAAACGGCCATTCCTCTTTCCAGGCTGTGCTGTAAGGAGGAGGCCCGTCCACTTGATGTGAAATAGCTATTGACAAAAATCCAGGAGGTCGATACTATGACATTTGTAATCTGGCTTGCCGACAGTTTTGACGCGACCAATAGTACGCTTCCACCTCAGTGTAGCTTCCCGGGGCAGATCTCGAATCAAGCCATACTTCGAGTCATAGCAATCGGAGGAGTGAGTGGTGCGTTCCACTAGAGAACGTGCCGCCGGCTATCAACCAATTGGAGATCCAGGGCGCCAGCAACTAGTCCTTCGCGGGCCAACCTCTTCGGGCTCGTCATCACCTTCGGCCGTGTACCCATGTTAAAAGACGCGTTGCTCATCGTTCCAATAAGACTTCTGGGCTCTATTGTGGCCCACGGAGTCGGTAAGTTTTAATGTTGAGGGAGAATACCATGCATCTTGCCGAGTTGAAGCAGAAGTCCATCGCGGACCTGAACGAGGTGGCGCGGGATTTGAAGATCGAGGGAGCGCCCAACCTGCGCAAGCAGGAGTTGATCTTCGCCATCCTGCAGGCCCAGACCGAAAAAAACGGAGTGGTGTTCGGGGAGGGCGTGCTGGAAACGTTGCCCGATGGGTTCGGCTTTCTTCGCGCGCCGGATTCGAACTACTTGCCCGGCCCGGATGACATTTATATCTCTCCCTCGCAGATCCGCCGCTTCAATCTTCGGACCGGGGACATTGTCTCCGGCCAGATCCGCCCTCCGAAGGAGAGCGAGCGGTACTTCGCGCTCCTGAAGGTCGAGAAGGTCAATTACGAAGATCCCGAGGTGGCGCGGGACAAGATTCTCTTCGACAACCTGACCCCGTTGTATCCCGAAGAACGGATCAACCTGGAGTTCGATCCTGAGGAACGCTGCACCCGGGTGATGGATCTGATCACGCCGATCGGAAAGGGCCAACGCGGGTTGATCGTGGCGGCTCCGCGGACCGGCAAGACGATGTTGCTGCAGGCGATCGCCCGGGCGATCATCAAGAATCACCCCGAGGTCATGCTGATCGTGCTCTTGATCGACGAGCGACCGGAAGAGGTGACGGATTGGCAGCGGCAGGTGAAGGCGGAGGTGATCAGCTCCACGTTCGACGAGCCGGCGCAACGTCACGCCCAGGTGGCCGAAATGGTCTTGGAAAAGGCCAAGCGGCTGGTCGAACACAAACGAGACGTGGTCATTCTGCTGGACAGCATCACCCGGCTTGCCCGCGCGTACAACACGATCGCGCCGCCCAGCGGGAAGGTCCTCTCCGGCGGTCTGGACTCCAATGCCCTGCAGCGTCCGAAGCGGTTCTTCGGCGCTGCCCGGAACATCGAAAACGGCGGGAGCCTGACGATCATGGCCACGGCGCTGGTGGACACCGGCAGCCGCATGGACGACGTGATCTTCGAAGAGTTCAAGGGGACGGGCAACATGGAAGTGCATCTGGATCGCCGCCTGGCGGATAAGCGAGTTTTCCCGGCCATCGACATCAGTCAGTCCGGGACCCGCAAGGAAGAGCTCCTGGTGGACCGGGACCGGTTGAACAAGATGTGGGTGCTCAGGAAGGTGCTGAGTCCGCTCGGGACCATGGAAGCGATGGAGTTTCTCAGCGACAAGATCGGGGGAACAAAAACAAACCAGGAATTCCTGCAGTCGATGAACCGGTAGGATCGATCCGGGGCGTCGCACGGCTGTGAGATCCGTGACGAAGGAGTCAGTATGAAGGAAGGCATTCATCCGGAGTACGTCGAGACCACCATCAGTTGCGCCTGCGGGGCGCGGTTTAAAACCCGCTCCACCGTTGGCGACCTCAAGGTTGACATTTGTTCGCGGTGCCATCCCTTTTTCACGGGCACGCAGAAGATTATGGACACCGAAGGGCGGGTGGAGCGATTCAAGAAGAAGTACACCAAGCAAAAGTAGGTCCGAACCGGAGCAGCGCGAAAAATCCTGCCTCGAGGAGGGGCGGGGTTTTTTGTTTTATGGGCCCGTGAGGGTCTCTGAAGGCGTGAAGGTTTCTGAAGGATTGACGGCGAACCTATGGCGGACACGCAGACGGTCGAAACCGGAGCCGTGCCGTTCCTTGCCAAATGGGAGGGGGTGGCGCGGCGCTATGAGGAGCTGAACCAGCAGCTCATGGACGTCGCAGCCCTCGGTCAGCCGGGGCTTCTCCACAAGCTCAACAAGGAGCGCATGGAGATCGAGGAACTGGCGCGTCTGTTTGTCGAGTACCAGGCGTTGATGCGACAGCTTGACGAGGCGTCGCAGATGCTCAAGGACCCCGGCGTGGAGGCCGAGATGCAACGCCTGGCGACCGACGAGGCGCGCGCGCTGCAGGAGCGCCGGCAGGAGATCGAAGCGCGGGCCCTGGGGCTCTTGGTGCCCAAAGATCCCCGTGACGAGAAGAATACGCTCGTGGAGATTCGCGCCGGCACGGGCGGCGAGGAGGCCGCGCTCTTCGCCGGAGATCTTTTTCGGATGTACCTGAAGTACGCCGAACGGAAGAAGCTGCGTGTGGAGGTGGTGGAAACGAGCGAGACCGGGATCGGGGGCTACAAGGACGTGGTGATGCTGGTGGAGGGGAAGGGCGCCTACGGGCATTTCAAGCACGAGAGCGGCGTGCATCGCGTGCAGCGCGTGCCGGCCACCGAAGCCAGCGGCCGCATCCATACCTCGACCGTGACGGTGGCGGTCATGCCCGAAGTGGACGAGGTCGAGGTGCAGATCGATCCCAAGGATCTTCGCATCGACACCTTCTGCTCCTCGGGTGCCGGAGGCCAGAGCGTCAACACGACCTACTCGGCGGTGCGGATTACCCATATCCCCACCGGGGTCGTGGTCTCCTGTCAGGATGAGCGGTCGCAGTTGAAGAACCGCACCAAGGCGATGCGTACGCTCCGGGCTCGCATCGTGGAGGCCGAACGGGCCAAGCAGGAGGCGGAAATCGCGCAGAGCCGAAAGTCTCAGGTCGGGACCGGCGAGCGGAGCGAAAAGATCCGCACCTACAATTTTCCTCAAAACCGCGTCACGGACCACCGGATCGGCCTGACCCTGCACCGGCTGGAGCAGGTCCTGGCCGGAGATCTGGACGAGATTGTCGAGGGCTTGCGCGAGGCCAATGCCAAATCCGTGTCGGAGTCATGATGGCGCTTGTTGCGCGACAGATCGAGTCTGACCGGGGGACGACGCTCGAAGGGTTGCTTCGGACGGGGGAGGCGCTCTTGTCTGATGCCGGTATTCAGAATGTCCGGCATGAAGCGGTTTGGATCATGGAAGCGGCGCTCGCGACCACCCGCCTGGCCCTTCAACTGGACGGGCAACGCGCCGTGCAGCCGGAGGACCGAGCCCGCACGATGACGCTCTTTGCGCGACGGGCTGCTCGCGAACCCCTCCAATACATTCTTGGGACGCAGGATTTTTGCGGCCTGGAGTTTGCCGTGGGGCCGGAGGTCCTGATTCCTCGACCCGAGACCGAGCGGCTGGTGGAGGCATTTGCCCGGCAGCGCTTGTCCGCACCGGCGCCGATCGTTGTGGACATCGGCACCGGGTCCGGGTGTATTGCGGTGGCGCTGGCCCGTCTTCTCCCGGGAGCGGTGCTGTTTGCAACGGACCGATCGGCCGGTGCGCTTCGGATCGCCCGGCAGAACGCCGCGCGCCATGGGGTGGAAGGCCGTGTGACGTTTGTGGCCGGCGACCTTTTTGAGCCGCTTCGCGGGCTCGGGCTGGAAGGGCAAGTGGCGGGGGTTGTCTCGAATCCCCCGTACATTCCCGAGGGCGAATTGGCGGGGCTTCAACCGGAGGTGCAATCGTTCGAGCCCAGGATGGCCCTCGTCGGCGGAACCGATGGGCTGGCGATTGTTCGCCGGCTCGTTGCAGAGGCGCCGGAGTTTCTGGCGCCGAGCGGGACACTGATGCTGGAGGTCGGTCAGGGCCAGGCTGAAGACGTGGTTCGAATCGCTGCGGCCCAAGGGAATTACGGTCCGGCCCATATCCTACGGGATGCGGCCGGCATCGAGCGCGTCGTCTGTCTGCAGAGGCGGTGACGAGTGACTGGTGACGGGTTGTCTGTGAGAGGGCGAACGCACCGGCGCGGTTCTCGTTACTCGTCACCCATCACGCGTCACTGAGTGGAGTGATGGATCGCATCGTTCTGACGGGGGGCAACAAGCTGGACGGGACGGTCCGGATCAGTGGGGCCAAGAACGCCGCCCTGCCGATCCTGGCCTCGGCTATCCTGGGTGGCGGGGAATGCCTCCTCAGCAATGTGCCCGGGGTGGTGGATGTGGTCACGATGGGCAAGCTCCTGGGGATCTTGGGAGCGTCGGTCAAGACCGAGGAAGGGCGAGTCGCCATCAGCGCCGATCAGATCCATTCCACCGAAGCGCCGTACGATCTCGTACGTACGATGCGGGCGTCCGTTCTGGTGCTGGGGCCGCTCGTCGCGCGATGGGGCGAGGCGATCGTGTCGTTGCCCGGGGGCTGTGCCATCGGCACGCGGCCCGTCAATCTGCACCTGGCCGGTCTGGCCAGGCTCGGCGCCGAGGTGGCGATCGAACACGGATACATCAGGGCCAAGGCGAGGCGTCTGCGCGGGGCGCGGATCGCGCTGGAGCTGCCGACCGTGACCGGAACGGAGAACTTAATGATGGCGGCCTGCTTGGCCGAAGGGACGACCGTGATTGAGAATGCCGCCAAGGAACCGGAAATCGGCGACCTGGCGGCGTTCCTGGTGAAGCGCGGGGCCAAAATTTCAGGAGCGGGGACCGATCTCATCACGGTGGAGGGGGTGCGGGCGTTGCACGGGGCCGATCACGAGGTGATTCCGGACCGGATTGAGGCGGGGACCTATCTGGCCGCGGGGGCGATCACCGGCGGCGAGGTCAATGTGGAGCGCTGTCGCCCGGCGCATCTGGAGGCGGTCATCGCGAAGTTGCGGGAGACCGGCGCCACGGTGACGGAGGGGAAGGACAGCATTCGTCTCAAAGCTTCCGGCCGGCCGCGCGCGGTGGATGCGAAGACCTTCGTCTATCCCGGCTTTCCGACCGATATGCAGGCGCAGATGATGGCCCTCATGTGTGTGGCCGAGGGAACGAGCGTGATCACCGAAACGGTCTTTGAAGGCCGGTTTACCCATGTGCCCGAGCTGCAGCGCATGGGAGCGGACATCAAGGTGGAGGGCAACCAGGCGGTGGTCAAGGGGACCGAGAACATCACCGGGGCTCCGGTCATGGCCTCAGACCTGCGCGCCAGCGCCGGGTTGATCCTGGCCGGCCTTGCGGCCGAGGGGATCACCGAGGTCTCCCGGGTCTATCATCTGGATCGCGGGTATGAAAAAATCGAACAGAAGCTCGGCGGGCTTGGCGCCACGATCAAGCGGGTGAAGGACGGCGCCGCGCCGGCCGCTGTGAGCGCAACGCCATGATCACGATCGCGCTGTCCAAAGGCACATTACTGGCGCCCACGCTGGCCTTGCTCAAGCGGGCAGGCTACGTCACGGAAGGGCTGTCGGCCGAGAGCCGGCGGCTGGTCTTTACCTGTCCCAAGGATGACCTGACCCTGCTGATCGTGCGGCCGACCGATATTCCGACCTACGTGGAGTATGGAGCGGCCGATGCGGGTGTGGTGGGGAAGGATATGTTGTTGGAGCAAGACCGGGACGTGTACGAGCCGTTGGACCTGAGGATCGGGGCCTGTCGGATCTCGGTGGCGGCGTTGCGGGGGCAGGAGCTCCGCAGCCGACTGTCCGCGAAGGTTCGGGTGGCCACCAAGTACCCGAACATCACGGAGCGGTATTTCAATGGCAAGGGGATTCCGGTCGAGGTGATCAAGTTGTATGGCTCCATTGAGCTGGCGCCGGTGGTGGGCTTGGCAGAGCGGATCGTGGATCTCGTGTCGAGCGGCAAGAC
>SCVQ01000068.1 GCA_004296865.1 Nitrospirota bacterium | reverse complement strand
GTTCGAAGGTGACGTCGGGTTTGAGCTTCACGGTGTTGAACAGCATTTTGGTCCCGAAGGGGAGTGTGATTGGTCCGAACATGGCATCCTCCTCGTAGAATGTTGAAAAAGTCCGCCAGCTTTGTTCTCGCGTCGTTACGACAGCCGCTCGCGGCCGTGCGGGGCGCGTAGGTCCTGGTCGGGCCCGAGGGGCACGATGCGAGTAGGGTTGATGTCGTCGTGAGTGATGTAGTAGTGCCGCTTGATGTGGTCGAAATTGACCGTGTCCGCGATCCCGCCGACTTGATACAGATCTTTGAGGTAGCCGAAGAGGTTGGGGTAGTCCACGATCCGCCGGAGGTTACACTTGAAGTGTCCGTGGTAGACGGCGTCGAAGCGCACGAGAGTGACGAAGAGGCGCCAGTCCGTCTCGACGAACCGAGGGCCGAAGAGGTAGCGCCGATCCTGGAGGCGCGCGTCCAGCTGATCCAGCGCGTCGAAGAGGCGCCGCGCCGCTTCTTCATAGATCCGTTGTGAGGTGGCAAAGCCGGCGCGATAGACCCCGTCGTTCACGTTCTCGTAGATGAAGGTGTTGAGATCGTCGATCTCCTTCCGCAGCGCGTCGGGGTATAAGTCCAGGGTGCTGTCGGTGAACCGATCGAATGCGCTGTTGAACATGCGCATGAGGTCGTCGTCGGAGTTGCTGACGATCCGCTTGGTCTGGGTATCCCACAGCACGGGCACCGTCACACGCCCCCGGTACTGCGGATCGGTGGCCTTGTAGGCCTCGCGCAGAAACTGGAAGCCGTTGACGGGGTCGGTGGAATGTCCCGGCCCCTCGCGGAACGCCCAGCCCCGGTCATCGCGGATCGGGTCTACCACGGTCATCCCGATCACGTCTTCCAGTCGCTTGAGCTTCCGGACAATGATCGTGCGGTGCGCCCAGGGACAGGCCCAGGACACGTAGAGATGGTAGCGGCCCCTGGCTGCCGGGTGGCCGGACTGTCCGTCATCCGTCACCCATCCCCGCAAGGCATCCGCTTGCCGCTTAAATGCGCCCTCTTCGGTCTGCTCGTCTGGAAATTGCGCTTTGCTGGTCATGGCCGGTCCTCATTATCCCATGCCTTTCCGGCAATAGTCACGGCACGGTTGCCGGGCTCGGAAACGAAGGGCGGGCTTGTGGCTTCGTTGCAAAATCGTGAGAGAACAGTCAAACCGCAGGATCAGCGTGCCGCGCTGGCATCCCTGCGGGGGATTTGGTAAACTGTGCACGCCGCAAGCGCTGCGTCTGCGGCTTTGTGTGGGAGAGGATGATGGGTCAGCCGCGCTTTTTGTTGCTCTGCCTTGCTCTGCCGATCTTCCTGACCGGCTGCGGCTTGTCGCTGATCCAGGCGGCCTCGGACGGCGATACGAAGGCGGTCCTGGAGATGTTGGATAAGGGGGCCGATGTCAATGGCAGAGGTCCTTTCGTCAAGACCACCCCGCTCATTCTTGCCGCCTGGAACAACCATATCGAGACGATCCATGCCTTGCTGGATCGGGGCGCCGATGTGAATGCGCAGGATGCCACGGGGTGGACTGCCCTGCATGCAGCGGCCTTTGCCGGCAACACGGAGATCATGAAGCTCTTGTTGGAGCGGGGGGCCGTCAAACGCGATTCGGAATGGACGAACTACCGGCCTTCACGGTGGGCGGATAAAGAGGACCACTTGGTCATTCTAGAGCTGATGAAACAGGGCGAATGAAATTGCGCGCCACTGCCAACCGTCCGATCCCCTCCGCGTCCTCCTGAACCGCGCCATGGCGACTGTGCCCTGACCCATCCACCAGGTGGCTGTGTCTTTGCCCCGGGATGGCGACCATGCCTCTCGTCCGTCGATTGCGTTCAGCACAGGGGTACGTTATGCTAAACGCCAAGCGCGAAGCGAGGAAGGAAGCGTATGATCAGTTCTGAAGTCCTGACGAGCTATATCCGAAAAGCCATGCCGGACGCAGCGGTCTCCGTCACGGATCGGACGGGGACGATGGATCACCTGATGGTTCGGGTCGTCTCCGCGGCGTTCACAGGCAAAAACTTGCTCGACCGGCACCGCATGATTTATCAGGCCTTGGGCGAACCGATGAAGGATGGGCGCATCCATGCGCTGGAGTTAAAGGCAGAGACCGCAGACGGCAATTAGTCGAAACAGAGAGACGAGGAGGACGCACGATGGCCAATCCGATAGACGACGAAATTCAGGCGGAGATCAAGCAGCATAAGATTCTGATCTATGGGAAGGGCACCAAGCAGGCGCCCATGTGCGGGTTTACCAGGGAGACGATGCAGTTCTTCGACAAGTACGGGTATCCCTATGAAGTCGTCGACATGCTGCCGAACCCGGCCAAGCGGGAAGCCCTGACCAAGATGACCAACTGGCCGACGCTCCCCAAGGTCTTCATCAACGGTCAGTTCTATGGGGATACGGATATCCTGGACCCGATGGAAAAGAAGGGCGAGATCGAGCCGCTGCTGAAGCAGGCGTTCGGAAAGTAGTTTCCTTCGGAGTAGCGAGGGCGGCTGTCATGCTCTTGTGCTCGCGCAACGCGCGGCCTCAGAAGGCCCTCGTTGGACGCGCGCAGTAAAGAGCACAACAGCCGCCCTCGTCATTTAGAAGTTAGAAGTCAGCAGCGGCTCTGGGGTGGGAGAGATGGCCGGCGAGGTGAGCGCTCTTGGGCTCACCTCGCCGGATGGCCGTCACGGGGCTGTGGGTATCGTTGACAAGTCAGCAGAACCAGCCGAGAATCGCGTAGTAGGTTGTAGTCTGCATGAGCGTGCTAT
>SCVQ01000067.1 GCA_004296865.1 Nitrospirota bacterium | reverse complement strand
GCTCGCAATATTGGCGACAACCTTGCTGCCTTCCGGTTCGATCATGTAATGGAGCCGCGGCATGCCCTGCGACAACATAAACTCCTCCAGTTGCCGATGGTGCTTCGGACAATACAACATCAGAAACCCGCCGCCGCCTGCGCCGATGACCTTCCCCCCCAAGACCCCATGGTGCGCCCTCACCTCGTCGTACAAACGGTCCACCAGGGACAGACTGATTTTTGAGGACATCCGCTTCTTGTGCTGCCAATGCTCATCCAGCATCTGTCCCCAGGCATCGAAATCCTCGTCCTCGATCGCCTGCAATATCCGATAGCCGAGGTCCTTGATGCGATGGAGGCTCGCCGCAACCCGTTCATGTTGCGGACTCGCTTTCGACTGCATGGCCGTGTTCTGATCCGCCAGCATGGCGAGGGCATCCCGCCGCAGCCCGGTGTAATAAATGTGCGTGTTGGCCACGAGCGCAGCGATCGAGCTGCTCCCCACCTCGATGGAGCGGATATTGACGGCCCCGTCCGTCCCGATCTCCAACACCGTCAACCCTCCCAACACCGCCATATACTGGTCCTGCTTCCCGATCCCCTTTTTGAGGACGTTCAGCTCGATATGGCAAGCCTCCTCGGCCAACGCCTGGAGCGAAACATAGTCGCGGCGATAGTGGTGCAGCGCGGTCAGTAAGCCGACCAAGTACGCGCTCGATGAGCCGACCCCTGTCCCGGCCGGCAGATCGGCCATGGAGGACACTTCCATCTTCTCTTGAATGCCATGGAACCGGAGCGCCTCACGGGCAAGGTCGTGCTTCAATTCGCTGATGTGGTCGACCGTTTCGCTTTGGCTGTAATGCAAGCGGACCTTGCTGTCCACGGTGGGGGGGTTGGTCATCACATACATGTACTTGTCGATGCCCATGGCGAAGATGAACCCACCGTGCTTCTCGTAATACGACGGCAGGTCTGTGCCGCCCCCGCCCAATGTCACCCGGAACGGGGTCCTGGTAATAATCATGACAGGTTCACCTCCCCGCTCTCGACCAGGCGGACAGCTTCGTGATAGCTCTCCGGCGTATCGATCCCTAAACAGTAGCCTGTGATGACATACCCGTACATCGCGCTGCCCTTGGCTAGTAGAGCGGGGAAAAGATCCCGACCGAAGTCATACAGCCGACCTGGTGGAATGTCGTCCACAACCGCGGGCTCCAAGAGGTACACCCCGGCATTCACTAGGGACGAGTTCCCGTTCGAGCCTCCTTCACCAAACGCCTTGATCCGCCCGTCCGGCTCCAGCGTGACCCGCCCACCGGCGATGCCTGTGTGCGGATGCCTGCGTTGGTCGAACAGAGCCACCGAGACCATCGGCCGGTGCCGCCTGTGAAATCGGAAGAAGGCTTGCAGATCCAAGTAAAGCAGGTTATCGCCGTAGACGACCAGGAAGGTATCGGTCCACTCGGAATCCAGATTCCGGACCGCCCCGGCCGTGCCCAAGATCTCCGGTTCGTGAACATACCGGACCTGCACGCCAAAGCGTGCACCATCCCCAACAGCCGCTCGGATTTCATCGGCGCGGTAGTGAAGGTTGATCCAGACGCGTGTGATGCCCTGGGCGGACAACCAC